>DATLLB010000396.1:0-5627 GCA_035538075.1 Enhygromyxa sp. | reverse complement strand
GGAGCGCAGCGCCGATCTCGAGTTTTCGCGGGGCGACCTGGCGCAGATCGACGCGCAGCTGCTCGAGCTGCGCAGCAGGCTCGAGCAGCTCGACCAGGCGCGGGCGCGGGCGCTCAGCTCCTCGCTGATCTGCTGAAGCCGCGTGCGGGCCTGCGCGAGCTCGACGTCGAGCAGCGCCAGCTGTCGCTCGACGCTCGCCAGCTGCTCGCCCGCAGCCGCGCGCTTGGCCACGCTGCGCTCGCGCTCGGCCTGCGACGCCGCGGCCTGACCGTCGAGCTCGCGCGCACGATCGATCTCGGGCGCGAGCCGACGCCGACGCTCCCGCGCCCGCGCCCGCGCCTGGTCGAGCTGCTCGAGCCTGCTGCGCAGCTCGAGCAGCTGCGCGTCGATCTGCGCCAGGTCGCCCCGCGAAAACTCGAGATCGGCGCTGCGCTCCCCAAGCTCGGCCTCGGACCGCTCGCGCGCGACCATGCGCTCGCGGATGCCGGCGACCCGCTCCACGCGAGCGAGCAGCCGCTCGAGCTCGGCCAGATCCGCCTGGGCGCGGCCGTCCTGCAGCGCGTGCGCTCGCGCAGCCGCGAGCGCCTCGACCAGCTCGGCCTCGCGTCCATACCAGCGCAGCGCCGCCTCGGCTTGGTTGCGGCTGCGATCGAGCTCGGCCGCGCTCGCCCGACGCGTCGCGATGGTGGCCTCGAGCTGCGCCCGCGCGTCGTCGGGCAGGATGTGCAACGTCGCGTGCTCGCGGCGGATCAGCTCGAGCTCGGCCTCGGCCTGCTTGGCGCGCTCGAACGCCGCGCGCCCGAGCTGTCGATAGAGGCCGGTGCCGGTCATGCGCTCGAGCAGCTCGGCTCGCTCGCCGCCGCTGGCCTCGAGGAAGGCCGCGAACTCGCCCTGAGCGAGCAGCACCGAGCGACGAAACTGATCGAAGTCGAGCCCCAGCCGGGCCTCGATGGCCGCGAGCACATCGCCCTTGCGATCGCCGACCAGCGTGCGCCCGGTGATCGGATCGAGCAGCGCCATCTGCTGATGCTGCAGCCGGCCCTCGCTCTTGCCTCGCGCGCGCCGAACCTCCCAGCGCGCCCGCCAGCGGCGCTCGTCGATCCCGAGGAAGTCGACCTCCGCCCAGCCCTCGCTCGCGCCGTGACGCAGGATCCCACGCACATCGCTGGTCCGCAGGCCGACGGTGGGATCGTCGTCTTGTCCGCCGATCACCACGCCGCCACGGTTGGCGAAGCGAGGCGTGCGATCGAACAGCGCCAGGCACATCGCGTCGAGCAGCGTGGTCTTGCCCGCGCCGGTCGGACCGGTGATCGCGATCAGGCCCGCGCGATCGAGCGGCGGCTTGGAAAAATCGACCTCGAAGTGGCCCGACAGACTCGCCAGGTTTTTTCCTCGCACGGCGAGGATCTTCATGGCCGATCCTCGTCGAGGTGGACCGACTCGCGCAGCTCGTGGAAGGCCGCGAGCAGCTCGTCATCCGGCTTGCTGCCGTAGCCGCGCTCGTAGCAGTCGATGAACACCTGCTGCGGATCGATGCGGTCGAGCTCGCGCCGGTTGGGGAAGTCCGCGAAGCTGCCCCCGACGCCGCTGCGCTCGACGGTGATCTTGAGCAGCCGAACCGGCCGCGATCGCAGCGCGCGATCGATGCGAGCGCGCAGCTCCGGCTGCGGCTCGTCGAGGCGCACGCGGACCTCCAGCCACGGCCAGCACTCGGGCTCCAGACCGGCGTCGAGCGGCAGCTGCTGCAGCTCGAACAGCACGTCGTCGAGCGGCTTGGGCCCCTGCTCGGGGATCCGCAGCATCTGCACCGCGCGCGGGATCTCGATGGTCTGGCACACGGCCAGCTCGGGCCCGTCGAAGCTGGCCAGCAGCACCTGGTGGGTGTAGTCGGCCTCGCTCAGCGACAGCGGCAGCGGCGAGCCACAGTAGCGGACCTGCTCCGACTGCTCGACCGCCTGAGCGAGATGCAGGTGGCCAAGCCCGACGTAGGCCCACGCGTCCGGAAACACCGCGCGTGGGATCGCATGCTGATTGCCGCCGAGGATCTTGCGCTCGCTCAGCTCCGAGACCGCGACGCCGCGCATGTAGAGGTGACCGGTGGCGATCAACGCCTGGCCCGGCTCGGCGCGAGCCTGGGCAGCCGCGAGCAGCTCGGCGTAGACCCGCTCGACCCCGCGGATCAGCGGATCGCTACGCCACTCGTCCTGCTCGGCGTCCTCCGGTGCTTGCTCGGGCGGCGCGAGATCGGCCGTCCGCAGAAACGGCACCGCGGCCAACCACGCCGCGATCGCACCCGAGTGATCGCGCAGCGGGATCAGCAGTCGATCGACCTCGATCGCTCCGCTCTCGTCGCGCGGCAGCCCGCCGATCACGTGGATGTTGGCGAACTCCATCATCGGCGCCATCGCGTCGAGCCGCAGCGCGGAGTCGTGATTGCCCGCGATCACCACCACGTCGAGCGCAGGCAGCCGCCGACGCAGCGAGGCCAGGAACTGGTTGAAGTCCGCGATCGCCGAGGCCGGCGGATTGGCGGTCTCGAACACGTCACCCGCGATCAACAACGCGTCCGCCCGGGCCTCGACCAAGGCCTCGATCAGCCACGCCAAGAAGCGCTGGTGCTCGAACCGACGCTCGCGGCCATGCAGCGTGTGACCGAGGTGCCAGTCGCTCGTGTGTAGGAGCCGCAGCAATCCGACCCATTGATGCCAATCGAGGCGGCCAGGGCAAGGCTTCGCGCGCTATCCACAGCTTGATTATCCCGCTCGGATAAGCAGCAGCGACGAGATCTCCAAAGATTGGACCACGCGATCCACAGCCACGCCGAAGCTTGTGGATAAGCCGGGGAGCGCGATCGACAATCGGCGAATGACCCGCCGCCACGTCGCGCCCGCCTCGCTTTTCATCTCTCTCGCGCTGCTCGGCTGCAACGAGGACCCCGCCGGCAACGAGAGCCCGAGCAGCGAGACGAGCGGCACGCCAACCGAGACCGAGACCACTGCCGACAACGACGAGAGCGAGGGCGAGACCGGCGACGAAGGCTGCCCGACCAACACCTCCGCCGAGCTCGCCAGCTGCGTCGATCGAGACCTCTACCTCGCCGATCTCGAGTTCATCGCTCAGCCGCGCGACCCCGGCTCCGCGCACTGGCAAGCGGTCCAGGACCTCTGCTTCGATCGCTTCACCGAGTACGGCTTCGAGACCGAGCGGCAGGACTACGGGCTCGGCGTCAACGTCGTCGGCCGCAAGCTCGGGACCGAGACGCCCGACGAGCAGATCCTCATCGCCGCGCACTACGATCACATCCCCGGCTGCAACGGCGCCGACGACAACGCGACCGGCACCGCGGCGACGCTCGAGGCGGCGCGCGTGCTGAGCCTGCGCGACTACCCACGCACGCTGGTGGTCGCGTGCTGGGATCAGGAGGAGCTCGGGCTGATCGGCGCCAAGGCCTACTCCGACGCCGCCGCCACCACCGGCCAGCAGATCCTGTTCAACTACAACTACGAGATGCTCGGCTACTCCGACTCGGCCCCCGGCGCGCAGACGGTGCCGGCCGGGATCGATCTGCTGTTCCCCAACCAGTACGCCGAGCTCGAGAGCTGGGGCTTCACCGGCGACTGGATCGCGCTGATCGTCGACGCCAACGGGGTCCCGCACGCGGAGGCGATGGCCGCCCACGCGGACGCGCTCGGGCTCAAGTATCTGCTGCTCGACGTCCCCGACGATCTCAAGAACTCGCCGCTGCTCTCGGATCTCCAGCGCTCCGATCACGCCGCGTTCTGGGCCAACAACTTCCCGGCGATGATGATCACGGACACCTCCGAGTTCCGCTACGACGAGTATCACTGCGGCGCAGGCGAGGACGCGGTCGAGCTGCTCGATCACGACTTCGCCCGCAACGTGATCGCGGCCTCGGTCGGTGGCGCCGCGGAGTCGCTCGGGCTCTGACATGATCAGCGAAGCCGACGCGAAGCAGGCCGCGCTCGAGCTCGCGCGGACCCTCTACGCGCCGCTGCGCGAAGGCGACGAGATCGTGATCGACGATCAGCGGACCCAACGCGGCGCGGTTGGCTGGGTATTTTGGCCCGAGTCTCGCCACTACCTCGAGACCGAGCAGTACGACTGTTCGCTGCCGTTCGTGCAGGCGATCTTCGTTCACCAGGCCTCGGGCCGCGCGAGCTCGATCGCCGGCAACGCGCCAACCGATTTCGAGGTACTCGGATCGCCTGGACACGACTGGCCTACCCGGGCCTGGATCGCCGTGCCGCTCGCCGTGGTGGCTCAGGCGATGGTGTGGTTCGGCGCGTGGCTGTCGTTCGACTTCATCACACGCGTGCTCGACATCGAGGCGGTGCCCGTCAGCCTGCTCGGGATCGTGCTGCTCGGCTTGTTCGCGATTTCACCGACCGTCACCGCGATCCGCTGGGCGAATTTCGTCAACGCTCACCCACGCCTGGGCCTCTGGATCGTGCTCGCCGGGTCGCTGCTCGGCGAGCTCTCGGTGTCGGCCCACTTCATCAACCGAATCCTGCCCTGGCCCGACTTCGCCACCGCGCTCCTAATCGTACCCGAGTTCTACGGGCTGCAGTCGTGGACCTACCTCGCGTTTCATGCGGCCGCGCTCACGGTCATGCTCGCCGCAGCCTCGCAGATCGGCAACGACCGCATCACGAGCAAGGCCCTGTGGCGTGGCGACGGTGACTGACGCTCGCGACTACTTGCGCAGCTGCATCAGCTCGCCCGGCGCTTTGAAATTTGCCTGCAGCTCGGGCTTGCCCGGCTCGACCTTGCAGGCGTTCGGCGTGCCGGCTTCCTCGCACGCGCAGCTGCCCCCGACGCCGCCGCACGAGCCTCGCAGCGGCTTGTTCGAGAAGATCACCCCGACGGCCATGCCGCCCATGAGCGCCGCGACGATGCCGAGCGTGAGCAGGAAGACTTCCATCGCGCCCGAAGTGTACGCCCGGCGGCGCGCTTTGTCAGACGGCCGGTCAGTCCCGCAGGTACGCGTCGAACGCCGCGGTCGAGCGGGTCTCGAAGCCTTGGTCGGTACGCACCAAGAAGTAGGCCGCGAGCCCCAGCCGCTCGGCCAGCGCCAAACCCTCGTCGGGGCCGAGCACGTTGAGCGCGGTCGCCCACGCGTCCGCGAGCGCAGCGGACTCGGGGTGGATGATCGTCACGCTCGCGAGCCGATGCGCGATCGGGCGGCCGGTCCGCGGATCGATCGTGTGTGAGTAGCGGACGCCGTCGCGCTCCCAGTAGTTGCGATAGTCGCCGCTGGTCGCGACGCCGACGTCGGTGACGCGCATGATCGCCTGCACCACCCGCGAGCCGGCCGCGTCCGCCGTCGGGCGCTCGATGCCGACCTTCCACGCGTCACCGCTCGGGCTCGAGCCGCGCGCCCACACCTCGCCGCCGATCTCGACCATGTAGTTGGTCCAGCCGGCCGCATCGAGGACCGCGCCCACGCGATCGCAGCCGTGGCCCTTGGCGATCGCCGACAGGTCCACACGAAGCCCCGCGACGGTCTTGCGCAGCTGGCCGCGATCGATCGTGAGCTTGTCGTCGCCGACCACCGCCCGCAGCTCGGCGATCTCGGCATCGCTCAGCACCCGCAGGTTGTTGCGATC
>DATLLB010000395.1:0-6629 GCA_035538075.1 Enhygromyxa sp. | reverse complement strand
TCCTTGAGGCCGCCGTCGGTCTCGAGGACGTACGTGGGCAGCGGATCGGCGATCGCGATCGGTTGCTCCTCCTTCAGGTTGCGGACATGCTCGTTGGGCGGCCACAGCCACCACAGCACGATCGCCGCAGCAGCGGCGAGCAGCATGCCGCCGGGGATCCACCAAAAGCCGCTGGTGCCGGGATCGTGCTTGGGCTTGGGCGGCTCCGCTGCTGGTTGCGGCGCGCGCTCGGGCTTGCGCAGCGGCACGACCTCGGCTTTGGGCTCGGCTTCAAGCTCGGCTTCGGGCTCGGGCGCGCTCACCTGGGCGAGCAGGCTGTCGACCAGCGAAGCACTCTCATCACCATCGAAGGGCCGGAAGTACGCGGACGCCCGCTCGATCATCGCGTCGTCATCGCCCGCGGCCCGGCGGCGCTCGACGGCCTCGTCCAACTCGAGCTCACCGTTGGCGACGGCTTCCCACTCGGGCTCGCGCTCGTCGAGCTCGCGCTGCTCGGCCCGGCGGCCGAGCGCCGCTTCGACCGGATCGAGCTGGTGGGATGCCTCGCTCATGACCTCTCCCCTCCTAGTCGCGCATCCGACGAGATCTGACAGGTCACGGGCGTTTCCCTTCGTCGGCGAGCTTCGCCACCAGTTTGCGGAAACGCGAGCGCCAGGCATAGATCGCGTCGCGCGTCATCTCGGTAGCGGCCATCACTTCTTCGACGCTGCGCTCCTCCACGTAGAGCATCTGGAAGAGCAACATGCCGCGCTCGTCGAGCCGCGATCGCAGGCCGTCGAGCGTGCGATCGAGCTGCTCGACCGACTCGAGCTTGGCCGACGTCGCTGCCTCGGCGTGCGTGTCGGGGAGCTCGCGCGCGAGCTCGTCGCCGGCCACGGGCTTGTCGGCCCACGGGTTCTTCTTGCCGCTGCGCAGGGTCGCGGCCACTTGCCGCCTCGCGACCAAGCGCACGTAGCTGTCGAGCGAGCGGCCGCGCTCGGGATCCCAGGCGCGCAGGGTCTTGCCGTCCTTGGCCAGCAGCGAGACGAACACGTCCTGCACGAAATCGCGGATCTCCTGGCGATGATCGCGGCTCTCCACTCGGGCGCCGCGCAGCAACGCGTAACCAACCTCGGTCTGCACGATCGGCAACAGTCGCGAGACCAGCGCCTGCATGGCGTGGCGATCACCTTCGAGCGCTCGCGCGACGTCTTGGGGGCTCAAACGGCGGGTCCTCGTCCGCTCGATCGCACGGGAATTCGTGCGTGATCGTGCTGGCCGCCGCAGGATAACTGATCGCGCGGGTATACTGGCCGCCGTGCGCCTCGAGTTGCACTGTCACTCGACGTGCTCGGACGGTAGCCAGACTCCTGAGCAACTCGCGCAGGCGCTGGCCGAGTACGACGCCGAGCTCGTCTGCCTGACCGACCACGACACGATGGCCGGGTGCGATCGCGTGGCCGCGACGCTGGCCGAGCGCGGTCGAGCGACCCGCGTGCTGCGTGGGCTCGAGCTCAGCTGCAAGCACGCCAAGCAGACCGTGCACCTGCTGATCTGGGGGGTCGCCGACGGGCCCGGGCGCACGGAGCTCGAGCGGCGGCTGGCCGAGCAACGCGAGCTTCGTCGGGCGCGGATCGTGAGTATCTGCGAGCGGCTCGAGGGGCTCGGCGTGCGACTCGATCCCGACGCGATCCTCGCGACCACGGTCGGCCGCACGCCAGGGCGGCCCGACATTGCCAAGGCCTTGGTCGCCGCCAAGGTCTGCACGTCGCCGCGCGATGCCTTCGACCGATACCTGCGCGACGACGGTCCGGCCAACGTCCAGATCGAGGGCATCTCGTTGGCCGAGGGGCTGCAGCTCGGTCGCGAGGCGGGCGCTCGCATGAGCCTCGCGCATCCGCACACGCTGAAGCACTTCGCGATCGTGCGCGAGCTGTTCGTGGAATTTCGTGCGCACGGGCTCGAGGGGATCGAGGCCTTCTACGGCGGGACCAGCCTGGTGCGTGCGGAGCCGTGGCTGCGGCTGGCTCGGGAGCTCGATCTGATCCCGACCGGCGGCAGCGATTTTCACGGCGAGGCGCTGGCGGACGTCAAGCATCCGGGCATCGAGCTGCCGCTCGCGTACTCGCCACGCCTGCGCGAGTGGATGCAAGAGCTGCCGGCGATCGCCTGATCAGAGCTCGTGGATGGTCGCGAGTCGATCGAGCAGCGCCGCGGTGGCGCTGTGCGGCGAGCTGGTGATCTTCGGTGCCTCGCCGCCCGCGAGGATCTCCATGCACGCCCACACGCTCGCGCGCAGGGCCTCGAGCGCGTAGCCGCCTTCGAGCGCGAGGATCAGCTTGCCGTCGGCGTGGCGATCGGCGATCGCCCGCACGCGCGCACACAGGGCCGCGAACCCCTGCGTGGTGATCTGCATGCCGCCGAGCGGATCCTCGACGTGCGCATCGAAGCCGGCGCTCACGAGCACGAGATCGGGCTGGTAGCGATCGGCGAGCGGGATCAGCAGACGATCGACGAGCGCCAGATAGTCGGCGTCGCCGAGCCCGGCCGGGAGCGGGACGTTGACCGTGTGGCCGAGGCCTGCTCCCGCACCCCGCTCGCGCGCCGTGCCTGTGCCCGGATAGAGCGGATGCTGATGCAGATCGAAGGTCAGCACGTCCGCGCGATCCCAAAACGCCGCCTGCGTGCCGTTGCCATGGTGGACGTCCCAGTCGACGATCAACACCCGCTGCGCGAGCCCAGCGGCCCGAGCCGCCGCGGCTGCGAGCGCGACGTTGCCGAACAAGCAAAAGCCCATCGCTCGATCCGGCTCGGCGTGATGGCCAGGCGGCCGCACCAGACACATCGCGCGTCGGGCTTGGCCGGCCTCGATCGCCGCGACGGCGTCGAGCAGCGAGCCGGCGGCCAGGCGCGCGGCGTGAATGCTGCCCGGCGTGAGCGAGGTGTCGGCATCCAGGATCTCGCTGCGCCCGGCGAGCGCGAGCATGCGATCGACATGCGCGTCGCCATGCACCAAGCGGAGCGCGTCGGGATCGGCGGCCGTCGGTCGTCGCACGTCGATGGCCCCGGCGCCGACGGCTTCGTCGACCAGCTCCAGCAACACGGCGAGTCGCTCGGGCGACTCGGGGTGGCTGCTTCGCACCCCGTGGGTCGGATCGTGATCGAGCATCGCCTCGTCGATCCAGATCAGCGGACGCTCAGCCATGCTTCACCTCTTCGTTGAGTCGAGCGGGCGCCGGAGGCGGCGAGAGCAGCCACGACCACGCGCCGAGCAGCCCGAAGCCGAGCGCGTTGATGGCCCCATGCAGGTTGATCATCGAGGCGATGTCGGGCCACGCCACGCCTCGATACTCGCCGAGCGCATACGAGGCCGCGAAGATCATCGCCGCGAGCAGACACGCACCCGCGCAGGCCGAGAGCAAGCCCGGCAGCGTCGGCAGGGTCCGCGCGCGCGCGAGCAAACCCAGCGCCACGCTGATCGCCGCCGCCGCCGTCAGCCAGCTGCCGATCAGCTCGATCATCGGCGAGGCCGTGATCCCGATTGCGACCAGCGGCACCGCCACGATCACGGCCAGCGCAGTCAACCGCCAAGGACCCGCGAGATCGGTGCGCGCCAGCAACCCGGCCGAGATCGGCAGCGTGAATCCGGCATGGTGAAAGTGCACCGCCGTGAGCAAGACGATCAGCGGTGAAAACCCGAGCGGTTGAATTGCCAATCGGTCGCACAACAACCATCCGCTGCCGATCAGTGGAAACCCGAAGCCGGCCGCGATCGCCAGCTCGCCGTCGAACAGCCCGCGCCAGCCCGACTCGCGGATCATCGCACGCACGCGCGACAGCCCTTCGAAGGCGGCGAGCGCCGTCCACCCCGCCCATGGCAGACAAGCGAGCATCGCTGCGACGCCTTGCTCGAGACTGACACCGACGACCAAGAGCAGCGCACAAGGCAATTGCGCCCAGGTCAGCACCCGAATCACGGCTGAGCGTTCGTGCTCGCCGAGCACCGACGCGAGCAACAACGGCATCAACACCAGCGGCGAGAGAGCGAACAACACCGCAGGCACGAACGAGTCGGCGAGCAGCTGCCACAGGATCCAGACGGCGGTCCCGGCCACGGCGCTATGACGATTGATCCGGCGTGGGTCCAAGGCGGGATCTTCTACCATCGTCGTCGACTCGACATCGAGTGCTGGCCACCGCGTGACCCGGGGCTACCCTGCCTGCGGAGTTGCTCATGCTTAGTTCGAAGAAGCTCGAGGTGATCGTCCTCGGCCTCGGATTGTGCGCGCTCGCGTGTGAGCGCGACCCCGAAGAGTCGAGTGCTGGAGACCCAAACAACTTTACGGACGGGACCGGAGGCGACGGCGACGGCGACGAACGAAACGACGAAGTCGGCGACGGCGACGGCGAGCCCAATGGCGAGGGTGAAGGCGAGGGTGAGGGCGAGGGCAACGGTGATGGTGACGGCGATGGCGATGGTGACGGCGATGGTGATGGCGATGGTGATGGCGACGGCGATGGCGAGCCCGCGATCGCCCTGTGTGCGAGCAGCTGCGGGACGCCCGGTTGTGGCGAATGCCCCGATGCTCCAGTCGCCGACGCGCTGTGGTTCTTCATCGATTCGACCGAGGTGACCGTCGCCGACTACGCCATGTTCGAGGCCCTGGAATTCGATCCGATCATGCTCTCGCCCACCTGCACCTGGAAGCAGGACGTCGAGTGGTTCGAGCCCAACGACTGGGAGGCGCAGCTGGCCGGCAACCCCAGCAATCCGGTCCACGGCGTCGACTGGTGCGACGCGGAGTCGTATTGCCGCTGGTCCGGCAAGCGGCTGTGCGGCCTGGTCGGCGGTAACCCGGCGCAGCTCGAGCAGACCATCGATCCGGCCAACGAGTGGCACCGCGCGTGTACGGCCGGCGGCCTGCTGATCTATCCCTACGGCAACAACTACAAGAAGTTCGCGTGCAACGGCGACGAGCAAGGCGTCGACGCGGTGGTCCCGGTCGGCTCGCTGCTCGACTGCGAGGGCGGAGTCGATGGCGTCTGGGACATGAGCGGCAACCTCTGGGAGTGGACCAACGCCTGCGCCGAAGAGCCAGGCATCGAACCGTGGGAGCACGACTGTCAGCGTCGCGGCGGCTCGTTCCACAGCTCCACCGATCTCATGCGCTGCGGCGTCGATAGCCGACGGCACCGTGGCTATCGCGAGGACAGCACCGGCTTCAGGTGCTGCTCCGACTGAACCCAAGAATTCTCCACGCCGCTCCGCGGCTGAAATTTCCTCTAACCACGACGGGTTGGCGTCATCTCATCCCCGGCCAACCCAACCACTCGGGCTCACCGCTTGCATCCGAGACCTCGGGGTACACGTCGCCGTCGGTGAGCGGCACGTGGATCTTCTTTAGTGCGTTTCGGCGATGCGCCGAAACACACTCCCAAAATCGCTCCACGATTTTCGGGAGCACGCGAACGCCTCTTTAGTGCTTTTCGGCGATGCAACATCAATCTTGCTCGAACGCGGCCTCGAGATCGTCGTCGTCTTCGGCGAGCTCGACCATCAGCGCGGGCACGTCGAGGCTCTTGCCGCGGCGGGGGATCGACCAGCGCTTGCGCGACTGATAACGAACGACCTTCTTGGGATCGCCCTTGAGCAAGATGCACTGATCGAAGCCCTTGTCGGGCTTGCAGGTCTCGATCGAGACCTCGAAGTCGCGCTGGTCCTGCAGGATCCGGATCACACCGCGATCCTTGGCCTTGGTCGTCCACATGAAGCTGTCGTGCACGCCGCGATAGAGCGAGCCGTGGTAGTAGCTGCCGACGCTGCGCTTGCCGACCTCGGTCAGCACGAACGCGTCGACGCGGTCGCGCGGACCCGACGGCATCTCGGCGACCCACAGGCGATCGGCGACCTCGGAGGGCGGCTTCTTGCTGCAGCCGAGCGTGGTGGTTGCGAGCAAGGCCACAGCCGCGAGGCCGAGGGCGGGACGTGAGAGGCGTAGTGGGTCCACGGCCGGATCGTGGCAAGCGCGACGGGCTCGAGCAAGCACGCCGTGCCAAGGCTGCAGTTTCAGCCTGTTGCAAGGCTTCGGCGGCCGGATACCATGCCGCCGATGCATCGCTCCGCTCGTCTTCGGTTTGGTTTCGTCACCTCGGCCGGCGTCCTCGCAGTGCTCGCTTCGCTGATCGTGCCCGCATGCGGCGGCGGCGAGGGCGAGCACGGAGAGCATGGCGTCGAGGTCCACGTCGGCCGGCGCCCGCCTGCTCCGCCCAAGCCGCCCGAGCTCGATCCGGCCGCGCTGCGCGAGCAGGCCCGCAAGCTGTTCGGCGTGCTGCCCAAGGAATTCCCCAACCCGCAGAACCCGTTGACCGACGCGAAGATCAACCTCGGTCGCATGCTCTACTTCGACGGTCGCCTGTCGAAGAACGGCCAGATCAGCTGCAACAGCTGCCACGTGCTCGATGCCTACGGGGTCGACAGCCTGCCAACCTCGCCCGGTCACGAGGGCAAGTTTGGCGAGCGCAACTCGCCGACCGTCTACAACGCCGCCGGTCACCTCTCGCAGTTCTGGGATGGACGCGCTGCCGACGTCGAGGCGCAGGCCAAGGGCCCCGTGCTCAACCCGATCGAGATGGGCATGCCCGATGAAGCC
>DATLLB010000394.1:0-33515 GCA_035538075.1 Enhygromyxa sp. | reverse complement strand
GCAGGTGCGGGAGCTGACCTCGTGGGATTACGAGGGCGCGGCCAGTGACGACGCGTTTGTCGAGATCCTCCACGGCTGGGTGCACCCGTCGGGGCTCGAGAGCTGGTGGACCTCGCCCGGCGAGCTGCCGGCCGAGATGCTGACCGTGGCCGAGAGCGTGGCTTTCTACGACGAAGACGGGCTGCTGATCGACGCGCTGCCGGCCGCCAGCTGGGTGCTCGAGGACGACAAGACCCGCTACTTCATGGCCGAGGTGCCCGACTCGGATCTCGAGCTGGTCGCGGACATCGTGCGGGTCTCGCAGGACGTCGAGACCCTGGTCCCGCGCCACACCATCACCCGCTACTTCGATCCCGATCCCGACTTCAACTAACGACTCTGTGCTTGGCCATGCGAACCACCAGTCTGGCACTCATGACCATGCTCCTCGTCGTCGCGGCTTGCGGCGATGACGGGGCTGCGACCACGGCCAACAGCAGCGAGACCGGCGACGGCGATGGTGATCCCGGCGATGGCGATGGTGATCCTGGCGACGGTGACGGCGACGGCGATCCTGGCGACGGTGACGGCGACGGCGACTCGCCGTGCGGGCTGCAGTGGGAGGCCACGCAGATGAAGGTCAACGGGCAGACGCACGCGGCGTTCGACGTCGCGGTCGCGAGCGACGGCAAGCTCGCGGTCGTCGGCAAGCTCGAGAATGCCAACGACGACGGATGGGTGGCCCTGCTCGATCCCAGCGGCGGCCTGCTCTGGCAGCACACGGTCGACAGCGGCAACGGGCCGGATGCGGCCACGGGCGTCACCTTCGATCAGGCCGGCGACCTCGTGTTGGTCGGTCGGCAGGCGGGCGCGAGCCACCAGAGCCTGTGGATCGAGAAGCGCAGCGCCGCGGCGGGGGCGGTCGCGTGGACGGTGCTGGAGGTCAGCGAATTCGAGGGCGACAACGAGCCCGGCGACATCGCGCTCGCGCCCGATGGCTCGCTGGTGGTCTCGGGCACGATCCGCGCGGGCGATCAGGACGCGGATCTGTGGGTCGCCAAGCTCGCGAGCAGCGACGGGTCGACGGCGTGGTCGAGCAGCTTCTCGGGCAGCGCGGACGAGAACGGCTTCTCGATCGATCGCGGTGGTCCGGTCGCAGTCGCGAGCGACGGCAGCATCTACGTCGGCGGCACCGAGGGCGTGAACTTCGAGACCAAGGAGGGCGTGCTGCTCCGCTTTGGTCCCGACGGCGGCGCGGCGCAGTGGCAGATCTCGCCCAAGGCCAGCGGCAGCCCGCATCTGCACGACGTCGTCGCGGTCGCGGCGGGTCCCGAGGGCGAGGCCTACGCCGTGACCTACCAGAGCGGCAATACGTGGGGCTTCTGGCTCGAGCGCATCTCGACGAGCGGCGACATCGAGTGGGCGCTGACCCACGAGGACTTCGTCTACGAGCCGACCGACACGTGGTTGATCGCCGGCCTCGCGATCGCGCAGGACGGCACGCTCACGGTCGGTGGACGCTTGACCAACGCGGAGCCCGAGCACGCGATCACGTGGTCGGAGGCGTGGATCGCCAACGTCTCGCTCGATGGCGTGGGCCAGTGCATCTACGCGCACACTTGGGAGAACACCCACATCATTCCGGCGGGCACGTTCGGCTACGGGATCGCGGAGGGACCAAACGGCGCGATCGTGGTCGGCGAGATCATCGACGGACCCGAAAATTATCTATGGGTTGGAGGGTTCGAGTGATCCACTGCACACATGGGCGAATTGCGCGATGCCTATGCTTTGGGCCTCATGCGTAAAGCTCTCTCGCTTCCCCTGATCTGTGCTGTTTCTCTGTTCGGCGCCGGCCTGATGGCATGTGGTGACGACGGCAACACCGACGCTGCCGATGGCGAGACCGGTGATGGCGACGGTGATGGCGATGGCGACGGTGATGGCGACGGCGATCCCGAGACCGGTGACGGTGACGGCGATCCCGAGACTGGTGACGGCGATGGTGATGGAGATGGTGACGGCGACGGTGATGGAGACGGCGATGGTGACGGTGATGGCGATGGCGACGGCGACGGTGATCCCGGCGACTGCCAAGTCTGGGAGATCACCTACGACTTGCAAGGCAGCGTGTTCGAGGTCTCCGACACGCCGCTCAACGCCGGCGATCAGGTCAACACCGTCACCAATCCGGACGACGCCAACGACGAGATTGGCCCCGGCCAGTTCGTGCTGCGCTTCCGCGATGTCGACGGCGAGCCGGGCGGGCAGGCGTTCATGCACTCGTACGACATGGCCATGCACTTCGTGGTGGCCGGCGCGACCACGGTCACGACCGATCTCACCGGCACCGCCGGACCCGAAGCGTGCGGTCTCACCAGCGGCGCGCTCGATGGCACCACCCTGGCGTGGGAGCCCTCGGCGATCGTCGGGCACCACAGCATGGGCACCATCACGTGCGTTGGCGCCCTGTGTGCCTTCGGCGGCCTGCCCGACGGCGATCCGGTCCCGGTCGACGAGGTCAGCGATCAGGCGATCAGCGACTTCGAGTTCAGCGGCGATCTGAGCACCTTCACCATGGAGGAGACGGTGATCTCGATGGAGCAGAACGCGACGACCAGCTGGATCTACGAGGGCACCGAGGTCAGCCGCGAGCTGATCGTGGCCGACGCCTGCCTGTGCGAGTGAGCGTTGCTGGGCCGACCGCGCTCGCGTCGGGCGAGCGCGGTCGCCACGCCCGAACCGACGCAAAAAGATCAGCGCGGTCGTGACGAACTCCGGGCAAGCTGGCCATCGCTCGGGGTATGAGCATGACCAAGCATCTGCGCGCGACATCGTCCTGGTTGGCCTGTGGGCTGCTGCTCTCTGCATGCAAGATCGGCTACGAGCCGATCGGCGGCGAGGAGCTGAGCGAGACCGGGGACGGTGACGGGGACTCGGGTGACGGCGATGGGGATGGTGATTCGGGCGACGGTGACGGCGACTCGGGCGACGGTGACGGGGACGGTGACTCGGGCGACGGCGATGGCGACTCCGGCGATGGTGACGGTGATGGTGACTCGGGCGATGGTGATGGTGACGGTGACGGCGACGGCGATTGTCCGCCTCCGCCGGGGAGCGTCGTCGACGTCGAGTTCGACTACACGCTGACGATGGATCCGATCGCGGTGGGGATGCCCTACGATGCCGAGTGCACGATCCAGGCGCTCAGCTCGGGCACCAACGCTTCGCTCGCGCTGCTCTGCGGTGGTACGGACGTGCAGATCGACTTCACCGTGTCGCCGGGCCTCGATCTGTTCGGAGACGTCGGCGACCCTGCGCACCTGTGGCTGTATCACGAAGGCGACGAGTTCAACCCGACGTGGCTGCGCGTCGACTTCCCGGAGCATGCCGGCAACCTGTTCATCATCGACGCAGAGACCTTCATGCCGCCGGACGCCTACTTCCCGGCACCCTGGGGCCTGTCGGTGGTCGACGACTGCGGTCCGATCGACAACGGCTGCGCGACCGAGCGACCCGAGCAGCTGTGGGTCTCGATGCTCGGTCAGACGCTGGAGCTCTGGCACGACGACTTCGGCAGCCTCGAGCTCAGCCAGGCGAGCCTGCAGATGTGGGTCGGGCGTGCGGTGGAGATCGTCGAGCTGAGCCCGCTTTGTGATCCGACGGCCGACTTCTTCAACACCCACCAGGTGCTGATCAGCTCGACCGGCCTGTTGGTCGAGGGCGACGTGTGCGAGCCGGGCCTGATCAATCCGTGCGGCACCGGGCTGCACTGCTGCTATCCGTGCGGAATCCCGGATTGCGACTTCGTGTGTACGCCCGAGGATCCGGACACCATGGAGTGTCCGCTGCCGCCTCCCTGAGATAGTCTTCGCGGGTGAGCTTCGCAGCCGCCGAGTCGCTCGCCCGTCGCATGGCGCGACCGCAACGGCATCGGCTGCTGCAGGGCTATCCTGCGGTCCCGCTCATGCGAGCCGGCTCAGCGCCGGATCATCGTCGACGACGAGACGGCGCGCTCGAGGGTCCTGCGACTCGTGAGCCGCCGTTCATCGCGATCGATCCCACGCGCACGCTGATCGTCGGCGTCATTCCCCACACGCTGTGCAAGCCCAAGGTGTACGGCTGTGGATTTTGCACGTTCGGGCAGAACCCCTATCGACGCTCGAAGATGAAGCGCGAGATGGTCGCGCTGCCGCAGCACATCGAGCGCGCGCTGCATCACGACGGACACGACTTTCGTGGGCGCGAGGTCGCGGCGCTCTACTTCGGCGGCGGCACGGCCAACCTGACGCCGATCGGCGATCTCGAGGCAGCGTTCGAGCAGCTGGCGGCGAGCCTCGATCTGCGCAAGGCCGAGCTGACGCTCGAGGGCGTGCCCAGCCAGTTCCTCTCGCGCTTCTCGGCCGCGCTGCGGTGGCTGGCTCGGCTGCCGGTTCGGCGTGCGCGGCTGAGCATGGGCGTGCAGACCTTCGATCCGGCGCAGCTGCGGCGCATGGGTCGCGAGCACTTTGGCGACGCGCAGCTGGTCGCGCGGGTGGTTCGCGAGGCTCGCAAGCGGGGCATCGGCACCTCGGCCGACTTGCTGTTCAACCTGCCCAACCAAAGCCGCGCGCAGATGCTGGCGGATCTCGAGCAGGCGGTCGCGATCGGCTTCGATCAGATCTGCATCTACCACCTGGTGCTCTACGAAGGGCTCGGCACCAACTGGTCGCGCGACCCCGAGCTGCTCGCCGCGCTGCCGGGCGTGGACGAGGCGCTCGCCAACTGGCTGGCGCTGCGCGAGGCCTTGCTGGCCGCCGGCTACGTGCAGACGACCCTGACCAACTTCGAGCGCGCCGACGTCAACGCGGATGATCGTCGCTTCGTCTACGAGGAGCTGAGCTTCTCACCCGCGCGGGTGGACGGGCTCGGGATCGGGCCGCTGTCGATCTCGACCTTCGTCGAGCTCGAGCGGCGCCGGGCCGTGAAGCTCTACTGCGGGCTCGAGGGCGGCGATCTGTACTTTCCTCATGAGCCGGTCGACGTCGAGCTGCTGTACCTGACCCGATCGCTGCCGCGCATGCGCTGGAGCGCGGCGGAATATCGGCGGCTGTTTGGCGGCGAGCTCGAGGCTGCGCACGGCGAGGTGATCGCGGCGATCGTGGATGCCGGGCTCGCCGAGCGTGGTGACGACGCGCTGATCGTGACGCCGCGCGGCATGTTCTTCGCCGACTCGATCGCGGGGTTGCTGGCCGAGCGCCGCGTCGAGCAGCTACGCGCGGACCGTCAGGCCGTGGGTATGTCGACCCGGCACTTCATCGCCGAGCATCACATGGGCTGAAGCCGAGCAGCGCGGCCGCACAGGGGCGCAGCACCTGGTGGAGGGCGTCGAGCTGCACGCGGCGGCGCTCGCTGGCCAGCAGGTAGCCGTGGGCGCGCAGCAGCTCGCGCTCGCTCGCGTCGAAGTGCTCGGGCGCAGCCGCGGCCGGGGCCAGCGAGTCGAACAGCGCGGCGACGGCCGGGGCCAGGCTCGGCTGGCGAACGAGCGCCCAACGAACGAAGCGCCAGGCCAACGCGGCGTGGCGGGCTTCGTCGGCCGCGATCGCTCGCAAGCTGGCGGCCAGCTCGGCGTCCTCGCAGGCCAGCGCGGCGGCCTGCAGCTCGAGCGCAGCCAAGGTCTCGCCGATGCAGCCCTCGCGCACGCACGCGAGCACGGACTCTTCGAGGCTCTCGCTCGCTCGGGCAGCCCCGCGGGTGTCGAGCGGACCAAACTCGAGCGGACGACCGGCGAGCTCGCTCGCGCGAGCGAGCGCGAGCTCGGCGTGGCGGACCTCGTCGCTCGCGGCCGCCAGCGCCTCGCCGATCAACGCCGGCGGAGCTGCGAGCGCGAGCAGACGCGCGGCGAACTGGGCGAAGCTGGCCACGGACGCGTGCTCGGCCTTGGCGATCTCCGTCCAGTGCTTGCTCAGCTGCTCGCGCACGCGCTCGGGCAGGCGCGCGTGGGTCTCGATCGAGTCGCGGCCAATCGCTCGCAGCTCGGCCTTGCGCGCGACCCCGGCGACCACGAACGGACGCCCGTCGCTGCCGCAGGCCGGCTGGTAGATGTCGGCGAGCGAGCAGCACATGCCGTCGACTTCGTAGGGCCCGCAGATGGTGTTGGGGAAGTCGTAGACGTAGTCGCCGTCGCAGCTCGTCCAGTCGATCACGCAGTCGCTGCCGACACAGGTCTGCTCGCAGGTCTGGCCCGGCTCGAGCGCGACGCAGCCCCAGTACACGCCCCAGCAAAAGGGATCTTCGGGCGGGACGATCTCGCACTCGGGGTGCTCGTCGAGCGTGGAGAGAGGCACTTCCGTGACGGTGCAGTCCTTGGGCGGCGGCAGATCGGGCTCCGGCGGGAGATCGAGCTTGATCGGATCACCGTCGCCGTCGCCCTCGTCTTCGCTGTCGGACTCGTCCTCGGTGTCGGTGTCGGACTCGCTGTCGGACTCGTCGAACCCCGAAGTGGGGTTGGGGTTGTTCCCGGTGCTCGGCGATCCGCTGTCGCTGGTCCCCTCGGCTTCGTCGTCGACGCTCGAGCCGTCGCCGCTGGGATCGGTGGTGACGCTGTGTCCGTCGTCGTCGCTCGGCGTGTTCGAGCCGCCGCACGCCGCGAGCAGCAGCGAAGGGGCGACACCCAGGCTCGCCAGCAAGACTCCGCGGAGGTCATCGAGGATCGGACGCCAAGCCATGCACCCGTTGTATCACGGACTCGGGGCGGTCTCCGCCAGCCAGGCGTCGAGCTCGGCCAGATCTCGTTCACCGCGACGCCCAATCTCGATGAAGCGCTCGCGCGCTCGCGCGGCATGGGCCCGCGCCTGCGTCCAGCGACCGAGCCCAGCCTCCGCCCGGGCGAGCCCGAGCAACGCGCGCCCATGCTGGCGCTTGTTGGCGCCCAGTGGTTCGAACACTCGCGCGGCAGCCTCGAACTCCTGCGTGGCCGTCGCGAAGTCCCGCTCGAGCAGCGCGACCTCACCGAGCCCGAGCGACGCCTGGGCCGAGCGCCAGTGGTCGGCGCCCATGCTCGCGCTCGTGATCGCGAGCGCACGCTCGTGCTTGCTGCGGGCCTCGTCGAGCTTGCCGTCGCGACGATCGAGTTCGGCGAGCACGTTGAGCGCATAGGCGGCGTTGGCCGAGTCTCCTTCACCGCCCACCTCGCTCACGCGCAGACCATGCTCGGCGGCCGTGCGCGCGTCGGCGAAGCGCTCCTGCTCGAGCGCGATCTCGGCGAGCGACAGCTGGGCCACGCTCAAGCGCGGGTGGTTGGGTCCGAGCACCTCGCTCCACACCGCGAGCGCAAACTCGAAGTGAGCCTTGGCCTCCTCGTGCTGGTCGAGCATCGAGGTCAAGTAACCGAGGTTGTTGCGATAGTCGGCGACCATCACCGAGCGCGCGCCGTACGAGCGCTCGGCGATCGGGATCGCGGCGCGTGTCAGCTCGACCGCTCGCAGGTTGTCACCGCGACTCCACTCGATGATGCCGGCGTTGACGAGTCGCCCGGCCTCGAGCGGACCCTCGGGCTCGACCCGCTGGACCAGCACGCGCGCATGTGCGGACCAGAGATCCAGCGTTGGCGAGAGCGGATCGGCCGCCGAGGTGCGCCACATGATCTTCACGGCCGCCAGCGCGGCGCGATCGATCAGGTCCTCCTGCAAAGCGAGGTAGTACGCGGCCTCGGTCGTGGCCAAGCTCTGCCGCGGGCTGATCTCGACCTCCTCGATGTCGGCCACGAGCAGCGCCGCATCGACGCGCAGCGGCGCGTGGCCGGTCTGCTCGGCGTTGCTGGCCAGCTCGCGCGCTTGGGTCAGCAGCTCGAGCGTGTGGCCGGTGTCGAGCCGGGCTGCGAGCGCCTCGATCTGCAACGACAGGCTCGAGATCGTCGCGGCCAGCTCGGCGTCGTCGGGCAGCGGCGTCGCGGCGCGCAGGCGCTCGGAGTCGGAGCAGCTCGCGAGCGAGTCGAGCTTGGCCACGATCGTCGGAGCCTCGCGGACCAGCTCGGCGTCGGCCTGCATGAACGCGTCGACCAGCGCGGCCACGCGAGCGCGGCGGCGATCGAGGCAGGCGATGCGCGCGTCCATCAGCGCCTCCGACTGCTCGCGGCGCACGTGCGTGGCTTCGCAGCTGTCCCGTCGCGCGGCGTTCCATTGCTGCGCCCAGGCGTCGAGCTGCTCGGCCGTGCGCACGCTGACCTCGGCCGCGAGCGGTGAGCCGCTGCGCTCGAACGCGTGGGCCAACGCGGCGGGTGATTGCGTGGGATCCCAGACCGCGTCGAGCGTCTCGACCTGGGCGCACGGCGACGCCTGTTCGCGCGTCGGCCCTGCGCTCCACAGCCACGCGATCGAAGTTCCGAGCAGCGCGACGCCAGCGACGGCCAACAGCGCTCGCCGTCGTCGCGCCGAAGGATCATGGCGCAGCGCGTGCAGCAGCTCCGCCAAGCTCGGGTAGCGCGACGCGGGATCGAGCGCGAGCCCACGCTCGATCGCCCGCCGCACCCAGCCCGGCACCGGGCTGTCGCTCGGGGCCGAACGGCGCTCGCCCTGCGTCACGTTGAAGGCCAGCGCCGCGAGGTTGTCCCCGGCGAACGGCCGCTCGGCGTAGAGCATCTCCCACAGCGACACGCACAGCGCGAACTGATCGGTGCGGGCGTCGAACGGCCGGCCGAGGTGCTGCTCGGGGGCCATGTACGCGGGCGTGCCCGCGACCGCGCCGGTCCGCGTCAGCGTCGTGGAACCGCGCAGCTCAACTGGGTTGGGCGAGGTGGTCGCCAGCAGGTCGTGACCCTCGCGGGCGAGGCCGAAGTCCATCACCCGCACGCGCCCGTCGTCGCCGATCATGATGTTGTCGGGCTTCACGTCGCGGTGCACGAGCCCGGCCTCGTGGACCGCGAGCAGCCCGTGGCCAGCGGCCACGAACGCCTCGACGATCTCGCGCCACGCTGGCCGGCGCGACTGCACCCAGCTGCGCAGCGTCTGGCCCGACACGAACTCCATCGCCAGATACAGGCGCCCCTCGTGCTGGCCGACGTCGTAGACCGTGACCACGTTCGGGTGGGTGATCTTGGCCAGCGCCTGCGCCTCTCGGCGCACGCGCGCGACCTCGTGCTCGTCGCTCGGACCGCTCGCGCGCTTGAGCAGCTTGAGCGCGATCTGGCGATCGAGCTCGGGATCGTAGGCCGCGTACACGCGCCCGAGCCCGCCCTCGCCGATGATCGAGAGCACGACGAAGCGATCGATCGTCGCGCCCACGGCCAGCGGCGCCTCGTCGACGCGGCGCTCGCTGGTCTCGACGATGGTCTCGTCGCCGGCGCTCTCGCGCTCGTCGGTGCGCATGCGCAGGGGAGTCTATCGGTTCACTCGATCGACGCCAGCTCGAACACCATGTCGGTCTTGTCGTCCTCGGTGTTCACGTTCGCATGCTTGTGGACCTTGGCGTAGATGCCGGGCTTGTCGGCGATCATCCAGAACGTGTAGCTGTTGCCGAAGAAGTCCTCGACCTTGACTTGAACCGTATCGAAGGTCCCGGCCGGGACCGTCAGGTCGGCGCGCTCGACCAGCTCGGCCTTCGGCTGTGAGACCGCGAAGAACGGGCTGTACTCGCTCCAGTCGACGGTCGCGACCTCGTTGGCGCCCTTGTCCTTGCTCGGATGGTTGACGCCATTGCAGACGGTCCCGACGTCGCGCGCGCTCGCGGTCTTGACCACGCACGCGTAGTCGTCCTCGACGTCCTTGCCCGCCGCGTCCTTGCCTTTTTGCTTGTAGGTCAGCTTGGTGCCCGGCTTCAGGATGTCGGCCAGGCCATCGACCGCCCACGGGTGCTCGAGCTTCTTGGGCTTCTCGACTGGCTTCTCCTCGGGCTTGTCCGCCGGCTTGTCGGCGTCGGCCTTGGCCTGCTTGGTCTGCTTGTCATCGGCCTTGGCCTGCTTGTCGTCCGCCTTGTCGCAGGCGAGCAGGGTGGGGATCAGCAGGAGGGACAGGAGGGGACGCGCACGCAGCATCGCCAGAGGTTATCAGGATTTGAACTCGCCAATCGCCACGCGGTGCTGGCCCGGCCAGATCACGAACGGCCGGGTCTCGAATTGCAGCTGGCCCGCGCCGTCGAAGCGCACGCGTCGGACCGAGCCCATCGCCACACCCTCGGGGCCCAGATCCTGGACGTACACCCACGCGGCGACCGACCCCGGGATTGCTTCGCTCGCCTCGAAGCCCTGCGGTCCGTAGCCGTTGCTCACGTCCTGGCTGATCGGCGCGCCGCCGTCGTAGATGTGCTGAACGCCCTCGATGTCGCTGATCTGCAGGCTCAGGCCGCTGGCGTCGCTCTCCCACGTGAGCGTCAGCCAGTCGCGCTCGACCGCCTCGGGCACGATCATCGCGTCGACCAGCTGCGTGAGGATCGGATCGCGCGACTCGGGCCGAGCGAGGATCGCCGCGGCGGCCAGCGTCGCGAGATCGCGGCGCATCAGCTCGACGACCTCGCCGAAGCGGCCGTCGGCGTAGGTGCGGCCGAGCGCATCGACCAGCGTGTCGACGGCCTCCTCGTAGTCACCATGGCGGGCCAGCGCGAGCGCGAGCGCCTGGTAGCCGGTCGGGTGATCGGGCCGCAGCGCGCGTGCCTTGCGGTAGCTGTCGATCGCCAGCGCCAGCGCGGCCGCGTCATCGAGCGACTCGAGCAGCGCGCCCGCGAAGCGACGCGTCTCGGCGCGCGCGGGGTGCAGATCGATCAGCGATCCATACGCCCGCGCTGCATCCTCGTGGTTGCCGGTGGCCGTCAGCGCGCGACCGAGCGAGACATACGGGAGCAGCTCGCCGGGCCGCGCCCGGTGCCACGTCCACGCCACGTCGAGCGCCTCCTCGAGCAGGCCGGCTTGGATGTCCTCCTCGATGAATTTCGCCCAGCCTTCCGCGCCCGACTGGCCGGCAAACGCGAGCTCGCGGGCGAACTCGATCACCTCGGTCGAGCGCCACTCGGCGGGCGCCGGCCCGGGGCCGCGGGTGAACTCGACGCGATAGTCACGGAGCAGCTCGAACGCCGGCTTGCTCTTCGCCGGTCGCTCGTCGAAGCCTTCACCCGCGAGCGCGCGCAGCTGGTAGCGGACGCAGTCGAGCAGCTCGGTCGAAGCGCTGGTGCGGCCCAGCGTGGCGACCAGTCGACCCGCGTCATCGAGCTGCAGCGCGAGCGTGAGCACAAAGCTGCCGTCGGGATAGCCATCGTCGTAGGCCAACGCCGCAGCATGCTTCGCGCAGCCCTGCATCGCGTCGTCGAGCGAGCGCTCGAGCGAGCGCACCGACTTGGGCAGCCCAGCGACGCGCGGGCCGATCCGCTCGCCGCGAGCCTGCGCCGTCCAGCGCCGGCCCGCCCAGCGAGCGCGGCGGTCCCTCACCGCGTGGCCTTCGATCGTATAGTGGGATTCCACTTCCGAGACACCCGCGAGCGAGACCCCAGCCGAGTCGCTCCGGGCTGTCGGCGCGATGTCGATCGCGATGTCGACGGCCGCAGAGAAGTCTCGCTCGCTGCCGACCGGCATCAGCTTGGCCTCGTCGATCGCCACGACATGCCCAGCGCCGCGCTCGAGCCCAAACTCCGCGTAGGCCCGATCCGACTCGAGCACCAGCATGGCCGTGTAGTCGCTCAGGATCCCGTGCTGCTTCGACAGCTCGACCAGCTCGTGCTTCGCCGTCGCGCCGGCTGAGCCGGCCTCGATCGCGGTGATCAACGCCCGCACGCGCAGCACGGCGATCGAGCGGGCGATCAGCGGATCGTCGCCACGCCGCAGCTCGACATTCGTGCTGCCGCTCGCCGCCCCCGACAGGCTCACCTTGGCCTGCAGCGGGGCCTCGCGAGCGAAGCTCGCATGCACGAGCACCGACTGGCCCGGGCGCAAGCCGGCAAAGCGGGCCGGCCACACCTCCTTGGCGCCCGCGATCGCCACCTTCACCTCGCCCATCGACGGCGCCAGCAGATCATCCACCCAGGTGCTCGTATCGCTGCGCTCGGCCTCGATCACCACGCCTGCTTCGAGCTGCTCGCGCGCGACCATCCACTCGAGCAGCTCGACGTCGGCGCTGCGTCCGACCGCGACTGCGTCGACACGCACGACCTTGCGCTCGCTCGCCCGCTCGAGCGCCTGGCCGAGCTCGTAACGAGTGTCGCCGCCGGCCGTGAGCTCGCCGTCGCCGATCACGATCACCCGCTCGCTGCTCGGATCGACCGCATCGATCGCCGCGACCAGATCGCTGGCGCCCAACCGCGCCCGCTCGCGCAACGCCTCGAGCACCACTTCACCCGCGCTTGCGACCGTCCCTCGATAAAGCCGCTCGCGGGTCTGATCGAACGCCAGCACCTCGATCTGCAGCTCGCCGAGCCCACCTCGCTCGAGCGCCGCCAACAGCCCTGCGAGCGCCTCCTCGCTGGCCCGCGCGGCGCCGGCCATCGACGCCGAGGTATCGATCAGCACGCTCACGCTCGCCGGTCGCGGGTACTCCGTCAGCGCTCGCGTCGGCGTCGGCACCAGACGCAGCAACGCCTGATCGCCCGCGGCCACGCCGACGACGTCGGGACCATCGAGCGAGACCGTGAAGTCCTCGCGCGGTGCTTCGTGCTCGCCACGAAGCTGCAGCAGCTCCTCCTCCGCGCCCGGTCGTCGCCGCACCACCTGCACGTCGAGCTCGTCCACGCGGGGCAGGCCGGCCAGCGGCACCCGATACGCGCCGCCAGAGTGCTCGTGGATCACCGTGTAGCTCAGCTTGATCTGCTTGCGCTCGCGCGGCGCGATCGGAAACACCCGCCCGCTGAAGCGACGCCCACGCTCGCGCTCGAGCAACGCCGGATCGCGCTGGATGTGCTTGTGCGCCTGATAGACCTGCCGCGCCTGCTCGCGCTCGACCACCTCCGACTCCACCCACTGTCCGCCGACCATCATCGCAAAGCGCGAAATCTCGGCCCCGTGCGGCAGCAACAGCTCGAACTGCCCGTCCAACGTGCGATCGTGCGGGTTCTCGAAGGTCAGGTGCAGCTCCGTCAGCGACAGCGGATCGTCGATGACCCCGCGCACCTGCAGCCGCCGCAGCATCAGCCCGGTGCCATCGCTGGCCGTGAGCTTCATCGGAGCCTCGCTCGCCGCGTGCCGACGCTCGCTCGAGATTTCGCCAGGGATCCGCGGCTTGGGCGGCGTCGGCCGGCGATACAGCTCGATGCTCGAGTGCGGATCCAGATTCCACTCGCGCGGGCCCGCGATCGCACAGGCGAGTTGCAGCGCAGCGACGACGACGACCAACAAGAACGATGCGATGCGACCGGGGCGAAGCGCTGCGAGCACGCCCGTCAACCAGGCCCCGCAGCCCCGCTTACAGCCGACTAAAAGCGCAGGCCCACGCCACTCATGACGCCGCCGTTGCGACCCGGAGCCACAAACGCGGACACGGCTGGCTGCTCGGCCTCGCGTGCGGCGGCCCGCTTGCGCAGTCCGGTCGCGAGCAGCGGGATGCCGACCGCGAGGTTGACCACGCTCACGACCCCGATCGGGATTGTGTAGTACGGGCAGATATAGGTGTTCCCGTAATAATCCTCGGTCGCGCAGGATCCGGCCACGGCCACGGTCGCGACCGCCAGCGCTCCGCCGATCGCCGTCGCGATGCTGCCGAACACGATCAGCCCCTGACCATTTTGCGGCTTGGGCTTCGCCGACGGCTCGGGCAGACCTTCGACGTGGACGCTCGTGACCTCGGCCGCGTTGATCGTCACGACCAAGCCGTCGGCCTCGCGCGCGCAGACCAGCACGCCCTCGCTGGCGCTCAGCACCGTGCCGCGAAAGCTGCTGCCGTCGGCCAAGCTCAGGACCACGTTTCGATCTCGCAGCCCGTCCCAGATCGTGTCCGACGTGACCGCTGGCGCGACCACGACGGGCGCGGGCACGGAGGTCTCGGTGGGCGCCGGGGCGGGACCTTCGATCGGTGCGCTCGCCATGGCTGCGGCCTTCGTGCCGCTGTTCTTGACCGCCGAGCCAGTGCTCGCCGCAGAGCCGCCCGCGAGCGCGACTCGGCGCCCAGGTTCCATGCGTCGGTCGGCAGCGCAGGCGCGAGCTCGACCGCCGGGATCTCGAGCTCGTCCCAACCACCTTCGATCTCATCGGCCAGCGGCTCGGCCTGCGCCCACGCGCAGGCGTCCGCCTCGAGCTCGGCGTCGAGCCGCTCGGCGCTCGAGAAGCACAGGCTCAGGGCCGGTTCATGGTCGTGCATCGGCGGGGTCGTCTCCGCCGGACTGCGTTCGGTTCACTTCGACCTCGCGCGTCGGCTTCGCGCGCCCAGCCAGCAGCGCGCGCCCGAGCGGAGCCACGATCGCCGACCGCACCTGCGCGTCGATCCGCCGCCGCGCCGCCACGTCGAGCAGCCCCCAGCTGCGACCGTCGACGTCGACCGCTTCGTCGCACTCGACCGTGCTGTCGACCGCGAGCGCGAGCGTCCGCTCGAACGCAGGCGCCAACTCGGGACGTTGCCCGAGCACCCACGCGACGAAGCGCCAAGCCAGCGCGGCGTGGCGCTCCTCGTCCTCTGCGATCTGCTCGAGCACCGCGCGGATCTCCGGCTGCTCACAATCCGCTGCAGCCGCGCGCGCTTCGGCGGCCGCCCGCGTCTCGCCGAGGCACCCTTCGAGCACCACGTCATGAAGGATCGACTCGAGCCCCCCGTCGACCAGCGCACGATCGAGGTCGAGCGCGCCCGGTCCAACCGGTGCTTCGGCGAAGCGCGACGCCAGCCCGAAGGCCAGCTGCGCGTGACGAGTCTCGTCGAGCATCGCCGCCTGGCAGGCTCGCAGCAGCTCCGGCGGCGCGCCTGCCGACATCAACTGCAGCGCAAAGCGAGCGAACGCGGCGATCGACGCGTGCTCGGCCAGCGCCGTCGCGGTCCAGTGCGCAGCGAGGCGTGCGGTCAGCTGTGGATCCTCGGGTCGTGCGACCGTGCTGGCCAACGCCCAATCCCCGCGCGTGCACGCGGAGGCCAATCGCGGCGCCGCGTCGACCAGGAAGGGTCGACCGAGCTGGTAGCAAGGGACCACCGGCTTGTCGTAGACGGCCACGTAATAGCAATAGCCGCCGGTATCGGAGAGCTCCTCGAGCGGTCCGCAGGCGACGTAGCGAAGCCTCACGTCACCCTCACACGATTCGACGTTCTTCGCCGCCTCCTTGACCTTCTTGGCGCGCTCGCTCGGACAGCTGATGTCGTAGGCGCCCACGTCGACGCTGATGATCTCGATCCTGTCGGAGCCATCCTCCATGGCGGCCTCGATGCACTCGTCCATCGGCGCAGTGTCGAGGCAGCTGCTCCCGACCGCGGCCCCACCGACGAGCCCGAGCGCGAGGAACAGGCGGTGACGGAGGCCGAGCAGGTCGCGATCCATGGCTGATTCTACCAGTGCACGCTCGGCCCTGGATCGATCGGAAAATTCTCGTCGTCACAGCCGCCAGTACGAGAACCCGGCCTGCTCCGCCGCCTCGCGCTCGTAGATGGCCTGCACGTCGACCAGCATGGGATTCCCCCGACAGAGCCCGCGCAGCTGCTCGAGCGGCAGCTCGCGGTACTCGCGGTGCCCGACCGCCGCGATCACCCCGTCGACGTTGTGAATGGTCTGAAACCCCGTCAGCGGCAGCCCATACTCGCGCTCGACCTGCTCCGGATCCGCGAGCGGATCACACAGCACCACCTCGACCCCATAATCGAGCAGCTCGCAGGCCACCTCGCGCACGCGACTGTTGCGGATGTCGCTGACGTTCGGCTTGAAGGTGACGCCCAGCACCAGCACCCGCGACTGCGCCACATTCTTGCCCGCCGCGATCAGCTGCTTGACGGCAGCCTGCCCGACGAAGTGCCCCATCGAGTCGTTTACCCGGCGGCCGGCGAGGATCACCTCCGGGTGATAGCCGAGCTTCTCGGCCATGTGCGTCAAATAATACGGGTCGACGCCAATGCAGTGTCCACCGACCAGCCCCGGCCGATAATCGGCGAAGTTCCACTTGCTGGCCGCCGCGTCGATGACCGCGTGGGTCTCGATGCCCGCGCGCGCGAAGATCAGCGCGAGCTCGTTCATCAACGCGATGTTGAGGTCGCGCTGGGTGTTCTCCAGCACCTTGGCCGCCTCGGCCGTGCGAATGCTCGGCGCCCGGTAAGTACCCGCGCGCACGATGCTGCGATAGAGCGCGTCGACCCGCTCGAGCGTCTGCGCGTCCTCGGCCGCGACCACCTTCACCACCGACTCGAGCGAGTGCTCGAGGTCGCCCGGGTTGATGCGCTCGGGCGAGTACGCGAGCTTGAAGTCGACCCCGCGCTGCAGCCCCGACGCGCGCTCGAGCACCGGGCCGCACACGTCCTCGGTCGCGCCCGGATAGACCGTCGACTCGAACACCACGATGCTGCCGCGCTGCAGGTTGGCGCCGACCAGCTCGGTCGCGCCGATCAGCGCCGACAGATCCGGCCGCCGCGTGTCGTCGAGCGGCGTGGGCACGGCGATGATCACGATCTGCGCCTCGCGCAGGCGACTCGCGTCACAGGTGAAATCGACGTCGGTGTCGGCGAAGCGGCTGGGCGCGAGCTCGCGGCTCGGATCGTGACCGGCCACGTACGCGGCGATGCGCTCGGAGTCGATGTCGAAGCCGATCACTCGACGCTGACGACCGAGCGCGAGCGCGAGCGGGAGCCCGACATAGCCGAGCCCGACGACCGCGACGCTGCTGCTGGTTTGCGCTTCCGCCATGGCGACCTCGGCTTTGGCTCAGTGCTGGGAGAGCGGGATCTGCTGCTCCGCAGGCTCGATCGCCGTCGGGCTCTGCCGCGTCAGCCACCCGGAGCGATGCGAAGTCAGCAACGCCCAAGGCGCGATCCAGGTCAGGCACACCAGCGAATACAGCGAATAGGGGAACGCCCACAGAGCGCCTCGTGGACAGCGAGTGGTGGCGAACACCGCGGCTGGCAACAACGCGGAGACCAGCGCCGCGAGCAGCAACCAGGGCACGAGCCCGGGCTCGGTGATCAACCCGACGATCAGCGGCACGAACATCAATCCACCGAGCAGGGTCGCCACAATCGACAGCGTGGAATTGACGCGGGCCCCCAGCGCACCGTCGGCGCGAAAGCGGCGATAGACGAACGTGGCCATCACCAGGCTCTCGCGCACGTTGCTCCGCGCCCAACGCAAGAACATGCGCGCGAGCTGAGGCGTGTTGGTCGGCACCTCGGTCAGCACGATCGCGTTGCTCTGAAAGCGCACGTGGTAGCCGCGGCGCAGCACGTGATTGGTCATCGACCGGTCCTCGCCGATCGCCGCGGGTGCGCCCAGGAACGTCTGATTGATCCACTCCTCGCGGAACTGCTCGACCAGGTCGCGGCGATAGGCCGACAGCGCGCCCGGACAGCACAGCACGGCCGCGACCTCGCTCTCGCTCGCACGCATGAACTCGAACGCATGCGTGAAGGTCAAGTCGAGCATCTTCGCCAGCGGCCCAGCGCCGTGGTTGAGCACCCGGACATTGCCCGCGACCGCGCCCACGCGCGGATCCTCGACCAGCGGACTCACGAGGTTGCGCAGCGTGTTGGGCAGCACCTCCGAGTCGCTGTCGACCGTGACGATGACCTCGCCGCGCGCGCGCAAGAAGCCCTCGTACAGCGCGTGCCGCTTGCCGCGATTGACTCGGCACCGAATCAGCTCGATGTGGCCGCCGAGCTGCTCGGCCGCCCGCTGCATCCACATCCAGGTGTCGTCGCGGCTGCCGTCATCGATCGCGATGACCTGCAGCTTGTCGCGCGGGTAGTCGCTGCACATCAGCGAGATCAACGAGGCCTGCACCTGCGCGCCCTCGTTGTAGGCCGGCACGATCACCGTCACGACCGGCAGCCGCGGATCCTCGACCCCGGCGGTCGGCCGATAGCGTGCGACCAGCACCACCCGCCATAGCAACACCGCCGTGAACGCGAGCGCCAGCACTTGGCCGAGCAGCAATTCCCACGACTCGCTCTCGGCGTGTAACCACAGTCCGCGGCCGTACCAAATGAGCGCGGTCTGGGCGACGAATGCGGCGATGAGGATCGGTAACAACACTCCAATTCGCGCGGTCGCAACCTGCGCCAATCGATTCTCGTTCGGTGCCATGAGCGCCAAGGGATTTGCGGGCATGTGGCCGCCCGCCTAAGCAACAAGTGTGCTCCCGAAAGAGCCGCGCAATTCCAAGTCATTCGCACTCCAGCAGCAGTCTCGACCGGGCGCCTCGCTCGCCAATCGGGGCGTCTCGCCCGGTTGGGTCGGCATCGCTGTTTTCGAGGCCGGGAGTTTTTCCCTGGTCGAAGATTCACTCTGGATTTGTATGCTCCCCGGCGATTGACGACGGAAATGCACACGCAGAGGCGTCTGTGCCGCGTGCTGGTGGTCGACGACGAGCCGGCCATGCGCGAGGTGCTGCAAGCGCGGATCGAGGGCTGGGGCTTCACCGTGCGCACGGCGGAGACGGTCCAGCAGGCTCGGGCGCTGGTCGCCGCCTTCGACCCACACCTGGTGATCTCGGATCTGGTGTTACCAGACGCGACCGGTCTCGCGCTGCTCGAGCAGCTGCGCGGCCACGGGCGCGAGCGGACAGTCTTGCTGATCACCGCCTATGGCACCATCGACATCGCGGTCCAAGCGATCAAAGGCGGGGCCGCCGACTTCCTGACCAAGCCGCTCGATTATGTGGCCTTGCGTCGATTCGTCGACGGCATCGAGGATCGCTTGCGAGCGGCCGCGCAGCCGCAGCGCGAGTCCACACAATCGAGCGCCGAGCCGGAGCCCGCGTCGCTCGGCATGGTTGGCATCAGCCACGCGATGCTGACCATGCAGCAGCAAATCCGCGAGGCCGCCAGCAGCGACGCGCCCGTCCTGGTGGTCGGCGAGAGCGGCTCGGGCAAGGAATTGGTCGCGCGCAGCCTCCATCAGCTCAGCCCGCGCAGCGAGGGCCCCTTCGTGCCCGTCAACGCGGCCGCGATCCCCGAGGCGCTGGCCGAGGGCGAGCTGTTCGGCGCCGAGCGGGGCGCCTTCACCGGAGCTGTGAGCACGCGCGTCGGTCTGTTCGAGCAGGCCAATCGCGGGACCTTGTTCCTGGACGAGGTCACCGAGATGCCGCTCGTGCTGCAGGCCAAGCTGCTGCGCGTGCTCGAGGACGGGAAAATTCGCCGGGTCGGCGCGAGCGTCGAGACCCGCTGCGACGTGCGGGTCATCGCCGCGACCAACCGCGACCCGATGATCGCCGTCGAGCAGGCCCGCATGCGCCGTGATCTGCTGTATCGCCTCGACGTGCTGCGCATCGACGTCCCGCCGCTGCGCGAGCGACCCGACGATCTTCCGATGCTGGTCGATCATTTCCTCCGCGCTTGCGTCGAGCGCCATGGCAAGCCGGTCGCGGGCGTCGAGCCCGACGCGTGGCCAGCCCTGCTCGAGCACGACTGGCCCGGCAACATACGCGAGCTCCGCAACGTGGTCGAGCGCGCCTACATGCGTGCGCGCGGCGACAGCTTGACGGCGCGCGACCTCGACGTTGGCCCTGGCGACGGCGAGCGCGAGGCGATCCTGCCGGACGTCGGCGGCATCGTGCTACCGCATGGAATTACCGCCGCCGAGGCCGAGCGCATCTTGATCCTCGAGACCCTGCGCGCGACCGGCAACAACAAGGCCGAGGCCGCGCGGCGGCTCGGCCTCGACGTCAAGACGATCCGCAACAAGCTCAAGGCCTTCGCCCACGGGGATCCGTCTTGAGAATCTCCACTCGATTCGGCCTCAGCGTCGCGCTCGCCGTGCTGCCGCTGCTCGGCGTGATTGGCTTGAGCGTCAATCGCATGTACGAGCTGGCGCGCAGCAACGAGCGCCTGACCACGCGCCAGCTGGTCGACGCGCGGGTCAGCGCGGGCGTCATCGATCGACTCGAGCGCCTCGGTGAGTATCGCCGCAAATATGCCGTCAGCCGCGATCCCGGCTATGCGCGCAAGCTCGACGAGATCGGCGATTCGATCAGCCAGGAGCTCGAGGCGCTCGCACGCGCCGATCTCTCGGTCAGCGAGCGCGTGGCGCTGGCCCGCCTGCGTGCTCAGTGGGCGCAGTCGCTCGCGCTCGGCCGCGAGGCCGACCTCGAGCCGCTGATCGACTCGGCGCTCGACGTCCAGCGCCGCGCCCATCAACGCGCCGCGCTCGAGGTCGAGATGGCCCGCTCGCTGCGCGAGCAGACGCTGACCACCGCGGTGGGCGTCGCCGCGCTGGCGATCACCGTGAGCCTGCTGCTGATCGCCCTCGCGGTCCACTCGCTGCGCTCGCGCCTGGATCAGTTCATCGTCGGCACCCGCGCGGTCTCCAAGGGCAAGTTCTCCGTCCAGCTGGACACGCGCAGCGACGACGAATTGGGCCAAGCCGCACGCGCGTTCAATCGCATGGTCAAGGGCCTCGAGCAGCTCGAGCAGATCAAGGCCGACTTCATCTCCAGCGTCTCGCACGAGCTGCGCACGCCGCTGGTCGCGATGCTGGAGACCAACCTGTTGCTGCTCGACGAAGTCCCGGGACCGCTGACCCCCAAGCAACGAACCATGCTCTCGCTCAACACTCAGGCCGCGCAGCGCCTCTCCAAGATGATTACCGAATTGCTGGATCTCAACCGTCTGCGCGCCGGCGTCCGCTACGATCTCGATGTCCACGATCTGATCGAGCTCACCCAGGCGGCGGTGCACGAATTCGAGGCACGCGCGAGCGAGCAGGGCATTCGCCTGCGCGTGCTCCCGGTCGACGACGTGATCGCGTTGGCCTGCGATCGCGATCGCACCGTGCAGGTGATCCAGAACTTGGTCGAGAACGGCATCAAGTACACGCCGGCCGGCGGCGAGGTCGAGGTCTGGCTGCGCCGCTGCCCCAAGGAGGCGCTCCCGCCCGAGCTCGAGCCACGCACCGAGGCGCGCGAGTATGCGCTGGTCAGCGTCGTCGATTCCGGGCCCGGCATTCCGCGGGAGGATCGGCGGCGTGTGTTCGAGAAGTTCTTTCGTCGACAGTCACGATCGTCCGGCGAGGGCATCGGGCTGGGCCTCGCGCTCAGCCAGGAGATCGTCGAGGCGCAAGGCGGAGCCATTGCGATCGGCGACAGCCCAATCGGCGGCGCGGCGGTGCACTTCGCGTTGCCGATCGACGGGGTGCGCTCATGAGGATCGCCAAGCTCGTGCTGCTCTTGGTCCTGATCGCTACTGCCTGCGTGCGGCCGTCGACACACACGGCCGCCCCGGCGACCGAGCAGACGCTGCAGCAGCTCTACATGGCCGAGCGCTACGGCGAGGTCGTGCTGCTCGCCGCGAGCATCATCGACGGCGAGCCCGACGAGCGCGAGCGCACGGCCGAGGCCCACTTCTTTCGCGCGCTCGCGTGGCTGGCTCAGGGCTCGCACGAGAACCAGGCGCGCGCGCTGCTCGAGCTGCGGACGCTGGAGTTCGAGTACGACGACGTGATCTGGGGGCGAGTCGCCGCGCACTACGTGGCCACGGCCACCCGCGTCGATGCTCTACAAGCGACGTTGCTGGAATTGGGCGTCGAGCAGCGCGAGCTGCAGGGCCGCATCGAGGTGCTCGAGCAGAGCCTGATCGATGTGCAGGCCGAGCTGGTCGTGCGCGACGAGAAGCTCGCCGCACTCGAGCGCGAGCGCGACGAGCTGACCGAGCAGCTCGAAGCCGCGCGGGTCGAGGCGGCCGCGACCGCGGCACGCCTGCGCGAGCTCGAGGACGAGCTCGCGGCCCTCAAGCAGATCGACATGCAGCGCGAGCCTTGAGTACCATTGTGAGCCGCGCCATGGCCTCCATCGTCGTCACGCGACTCATCTCCGCCCCGGTCGAAGCGGTGTTCGACGCCGTCGCCCACATCGATCGCTTCTCGCAAGTCGTCCCGGACATCGTCCGCGTCGAGTACGTCTCCGAGCAGAAGCGGGGCGTCGGCACGCGCTTTCGCGAGACCCGACGGATGAACGGCAAGGAGGCCACGGTCGAGCTCGCGGTCACCGAGTACGTCGAGAACGATCGCGTGCGGCTCGTCGCCGACTCGCACGGGACCGTGTGGGACACCCTGTTCACCGTCGCGCCGAGCGGGGGCGGGACCGTGCTGACGATGACGATGGACGCCAAGGCCCACAAGCTGCTGCCCAAGCTGCTCAATCCGCTGATCAAGGGAATGGTGCGCAAGGGCGTCGAGCAGGACATGGACGCGGTCAAGGCCTTCTGCGAGCGCGCCTAGAACTGCCCCGACAGCACCAGCCCGCCGAAAGCCGGCGTCACGCGAATGCGCGCCAGCGGCTGTGGACCCGTCAGCTTCTTGCCGCGGACGAAGAGCACGCCACCGACGGCGATCACCGCGAGGCCCGAGGCCAGCAACACGCCGCCGACCTGCGCGACGGTGTTGGCCTGCTGGATGTGCTCGAGCACAGGCTCATCGAGCGCCTGTCGGCGATCGCCGATGACCGTGTAGGCGATCGTCAATCCGAGTCCGCTGGCCGCGACCACGCCGCCCGTGATCAGCAGCCCGGTCCCCGACCTGCGCATCCTCTGTCCGCGCGTGCGCTCCTCGGGCGTCGGCGGGCGCACGTTCATGGGAATGTCGAGCACGGGCGGTGGTGGGGCTACTTCGGGCTGTGGCGGCTCGGGGGGCTGTGCACGCGCCTCGACGGGCGCGAGCGCCAGCGCCGAGCACCAGATCGTGACATTCAATAATTTCCGCATGGTCACTCCTCGTAGGCCGGCAGCTCGCCGTCGATCACACACAATCCAAGCTCGCTGTTGCAGCGAACGGCGAAGTCGGGATTGATGCCGTTGCCCTCGTCGTTGCACTCCGCGTCGCTCTCGCAGCCCACGGCCGGGTAGAGGCCGACGACGTGGTAGGTGGCCGCGCAGCCGTCTTGTTCATACTCGAGGCTCGCCTCGAATTGCGTGCCCTGGGCGTCGGCCGAGACCACGAAGCGGGCGTCGCTCCAGCGGTACTGCACGTCGATGGCCGGCTGCGCAGGCTGGCTCTCGTCCTGCTCCGCGGTGTTGGGGTCGTCCGGGAGCGCCTCGATCTCCGGCAACGAGACCTGCGCGGCCTCGAAATCATCGATCATGCAGAAGGTCTGCTCGTTGGGAAAGCCGGACGTGAACGAGCCGATCGCGTTGGCCTCGTAGAAGGTCTCGTCACCCTCGACGATCCCGCGCGCCTCGGCGTACGCGATCATCAGCCCGAGCGACTGCGGACGAATCGCCACTTTCGCGTTGCGGTAGTCGGGCGTGCCGTTCGCTCCACCCGCTTGAAAATAGGTGCGCAGACCCAGCACATCGCCCGGGAGTTGCCCGCACGGCGAGGCGGGGTCGCCCTCGACGAGCGTGTACTCGGCCGCGAACGATCCATACGCGCTGGCGCAGTTGGGCAGCGGCTGCGTGCAGCTGAGCGCGCTGGCGAGGGCGACCGCGAAGGTCATGCAAGAGACGAGGGGACGCATCAGCATGGAGACTCCGATCAGAAGTTCAGGCGCACGCCAAAGCGAAATTGTCGCGGCGTCTGGTAAGAGGTCGGGTTGCCAAAGTTCGGGTTCTCGACGATCGGGTCGCCGTTGATGTCGGTGTGATTCTCGAGATCTTCGAATGTGCCGCCTTTGATCGGGGTCACGTCGGAGTAGGTATAGGACTCGTCGACGCTGGTCACGGCCTGAAAGTTGGCGACGTTGAACACGTCCATGGTCACGTCGATCGACAGATCCTCGGTGAAGTACTTGCGATAGCCGATGTTGGTGTCGATGCGGAACACCCACGGCAGCCGCTCGCCGCCGCCGCGCGGGAGCAGGAAGGCCTCGCCGCTGCCGTACAGTCGGTGGGAGCCGAGCACGTCGGTGGGTCCGCCCGAGAAGCCCCGGAATGCGCCGCCGACCATCAGCGCGTGGCCGTGGCCCAGCGCGATCTCGCCGGCCGCGAACAGCTTGATGGTGTGCCGAACGTCGCCGGGCAGCGGACCAAAGCGATTGTCGAGCAGCGAGATCAGGTCGAAGTCGGAATTGGTGTTGGGGTCGAGCTGCCCGGTCTCGGGCCGGAACAAGCCGGCGATGTTGCCCCGCAGCCACGCCAGCGTGTAGCTGCCGGACACCAGCCAACTCCCGGCAAAGCGCTTGTCGACATAGAGGATCAGCGCGTCGTAGACCCGCTTGGCCTCGGGGAAGTCCTTGGCGATGCCGCGGCCGGGGTTGCCGATGAAATAGGTGGTGGCCTCGTCGCGGCTCATGTCCTCGATCACGTTGCTGAGCCAGCGGTGCGTGTAGCTCACGCCGATCTTGCCGCCCGGGATGATCTCGTACTCGCCACCCGCGACGATCTCGTCGCTCGATTGCGGTCGAAGGTCGGGGTCGATCGCGGTCTTGCCCGCGCCGGTGGCGAACCAGTAGCGATCGGGATCGACGGGGCCACCGAGCGCGACCAGGCTGGCGTCGGACTGACAGTTGTTGCGGTGGCTGTCGAGATCGGAGGGGTCACATACGGCCGCGTCATATTGCCGGCTGGCGCTGGGCTCACCCGAGCCGGCCCGGTCGGCGAGGTTGAGCGGCACGCTCTGATAGAAGCGCGCATAGTTGGCGAAGATCTTGGCCTTGCCCACTTGCGTGGGATCCCAGATCACGCCAATGCGCGGCGAGATCTGATTGGGCAGCGCCAGCGACAGCAGTCCGTCACCGCCAAACAGGTGTTGCGCGTCGTAGCGAACACCGACGTTGAGGATGACCTTGTCCATGATCGACCAGCTGTCCTGGATGAACCCGCCGATCGTGGTCGAGAAGGTGCGCCAGCCGAGGCTGGGCAGGATCGTCTCCTGATCGGGCCCGGTGAGGTAGCCGTAGCGGCGATAATCGAGATACGAGGCGCCGCTGGGATCTTCGCGATAGATGGTGGTGCCCGAGTAGCCGCGATTGCTCTCGTATTGCATGTACTCGAAGTCAATGCCGAATTTGATGAGGTGGTGACCGGCGGCGGTCACCAGGCGGCTGGCGTTCGAGCGCAGCTGGATCCGATCGAGCTTGCGCTCGCGAATGAAGCCGGGGCCGCCGACGCTGAACGTGGTGGCCGGACAGGTGACCGTGCGAATCGACGCGTCGATCGGGCTCAGCCACGGATCGCACGCGTCCAGGGGCGCGCCCGCGGGCAGGTCGACGAAATCGGTGACCGAGTGAAACTCCGGGCTGTTTTGCCGGTACGTGGTGGTCGGCACGCCGGCGAGCCCCTCGTTGCTGCCCAGAAACGAGCGATCGTGGGGCAAGCGGAGGTTGTTTTGGTGGTGCCAGCCGACGATCGTGGAGATGTCCCAGCGGTTGTCATCGGCTCGCACGTTCCACTGCAGCTGCAGATCGGCGGAGTCGTCACGGTAGTAGTGGGCCAGCGTGTCGTATGTGCCCAGCGCGGTCGCAACCTCGGGGGTGCCGGTCGCGGCGTCCATGCCGAAGCTGCCCGCGCCGCCCGAGCGCGTCGGCGCATAGATTCCGAGTAGCTCGAATGTGTGATTCTCGACCGGCGTATAGGTGAGCTTGCCGAGCACCTGCACGGTCGTGCCCTGGGCCCGGCGATGGGCTTCGGTGCCGGGGATCCGCTCGGTCACGTTGAAGCCGGTCTCCGGGTTGGTGAGCACCTCGCCGGTCTCCTGATTGACGACCAGACGATTCCACGAGGTCTCGATGTCATAGACCGTGCGGGAGATGCTGACGCCGCCATAAAACCACAGCTTGTCCCGAACGATGCGCCCGCCGAGATCGAAGCCGGTGTCGCCGAGCCACAAGAGCTGCCGCTCGGCCTGGATGGTCGCGCCCGAGCGAACCGGCTGCTTGCGATAGCCCTCGAGCGGACCCGGAGTGACGAACGCCCACACGCCACCATGAAACTCGTTGGATCCGGTCTGGGTGACCGCGTTGACGATGCCGCCGGTCGAGCGCCCGAATTCGGGCATGTATCCGCCCGCCTCGACCCGCACGTCCTGCAGGAATTCCATGGTCAGGCCGGTACCGACGATGCCGGTGCTGGGATCGTTGACCGATAATCCATCGATGTTGTAGCGGTTCTCGGGCGAGCTGGTGCCGGCCACCGACGTGCCATAGAGATCGCTGCTCGCTCCGGGCGTGGCCTCGGCGACGGCCTCGAACGAGCGATTGGCCCCGCCTTTCCCCATTGGTTGGGCAATCGGCACGCGTCGCGCCATCTCGGAGTCGACCGCGAAATTGGTCCCGCTCGAGGTGGTGTCGACCGCAGGCGAGCTCACCTCCACCGTCGTCGCCTCCTCGGTCCTTCGCATGATGAAATCGATGCGGGCTGTCTGACCTGCGCGCAGCTGAATGTCCTCGCGGCGCCGGGTCGGGCTGTCCGGGTGCATGACCGTGACCTGATAGATTCCCGGCGGCAGATCGGGGATGCGATAGAGGCCGCTCGCGTCGGTGGTCATCGTCCGCTCGCCTTGCAGCGCGACGCCAGTGACGATCACGACCGCACCCTCGATGCCTTCACCGGTCTCGGGGTTGCGGACCACGCCGGTGAGCACCGCATCGTTGGGGCCGGCCTCGGCCGAGGACACCACGACCATCTGGGCGGCAACAGCTCCGAAGATCGCTAGCCAAGCATTCCTGTGCATTTGTCTGGTCTTTGTCGCGGCGAGCGTCACGACGCTCCCGGGGCCACCCAGACTTGCAACTCTGGAGCCAGAATCGTCGGCGACCACGTCGCCGCGCTCGTGGTATGGTCGGCCTCGGTACGCGCGTGGCCAACCGTCTACTCGAGCTCAAAGACACCCTCCGAGAGTTCGTCGATCAGAACGATCACCCGGCGCTGTGCATCGACGCTCGCGATGACGACCTGCTCTACATCCACAAGATGCTGCAGGCGGTCGATCGCGAGCTGACCGGCGACGTGGTGCTGGCGTTCGCCGATCCCTGCGACGAGGCGGTGGCCTGGGTCGACGCGGTGCTCGTGAAGCTCGATGAACAGCTGGCCGCGACCGCTCTCGCGCCGCTGCCGAGCGAGTGCCACGACGCGCGCCTGCGACCCGGCGCGAGGCTGCGGGCGGCCGTCGATCACCTGACCGCGCTGCTGCCCGACGGCGATCATCGCTGCGTGTGGGGGCTGCTGCCGCTGCGCATCGGCGATCCGCAAGGCTACATGCAGGCGGTCTCCGAGCTGCTGCCGATCACCGGCCTCGCCGGGTGGATGCAGCGGCATCGGGTCATCCTTCGCGACGATCACGTGCGGGCGTTCATGATCCCGGCCTTGCAGGCGCAGGCGGTCACCGACGTGCTGATCTACGCGATCGATCTGAGCACCGAGGCGTTCACCAGCGACCTCGTCGAGGATGCCAGCAACCCGGAGGTGCCGGAGGCTCAGCGCATGCAGGCGATCATGCAGCTCGCGGCCCTCGACTTCGCGCATCGCCGACCGGCGCAGGCGATCGAGAAGTACGGGGTGCTCTACGCCTATCACGAGCGCGAGCAGCAGCCGGACATGCAGGCGATGTGTCTGGGCGGGGTCGCGGAGGTGCTGCAGCGCGAGGGTCAAGTGGCCGAAGCCAAGGCTCGCTACCAGCAGGCGCTCGCGCTCGCGGTCCCGGCCGGCAACGTGCCGGTGATGCTCAACATGCTGATCGGCGCGGGCGACTGTTCGCTGCAGCTCGAGCACTGGCAGGACGCCGAGGGCTACTTCGATCTCGCCAACCAGGTCGCTGGCAAGGCGGTGAATCCGTTCGCCAAGTGCGACTGCCTCGAGAAGCTCGGCGTCGCGCGGGCCGGTCAGCAGAATTTCGTGGGCGCGATCGAGGCCTGGAACGTCGCGCTCGGGCTGACCGAGCAGGTCGCCTATTTTCCGCGCCGGCGCAGCGTGCTCGAGCGACTGGTTGCGGTCTATGCCAGCGCCAACATGAGCAAGGAGCAGCGCATCTGCGAGGCCGAGCTCGAGCGCGTGCGCGTGCTCGAGCGGGAAGCGGGGCAGGCATGACCAACACGCCTCGCTTCGCGGTCGGGGATCTTCGTCGCGCGACCCCCAAGCCGGCTGGATCGCCGCATCCGCCCGCGCCACCGTTGATCGCTCCGACCGGCAGCGCCTCACTCGACGCGTTGGCCAGCGTCGTCAATGCGACGGCCTCACCGTTTCAGAACGCGCCGCCGCCCGAGCAGGGCACGCTCGGGGTGATCAGCAATGGCGTCAACGCGGCGCTCGGGATCGTGGCTGCGCCGTTTCAGCTGCTCGACACCGGGCTCGCGATGCTCACGGCCGGCATCGCCTCGTTCTTCCCGAGCATTCCGGCGGCGACCCTGACCGCACCACACCTCGCGCCCCCACATGCGCACTCGCATCCGCCGAGCTTGATCCCGCCCGCGCCTCCGGTGCCGCTGCCGAGCATCGGCGTGGTCATGGCGGCCGGTTGCGTGACGGTGATGGTCAGTGGCTTGCCGGCCGCGCGGGCGGGCGACCTCGGGCTCGCGCCGACCTGCGGCAGCTTGTCGCCCGCGTTCGAGATCTACACGGGCTCGAGCCAGGTGTTCATCGGTGGATCTCGAGCGGCGCGGATCTTCGACATCACGCGGCACTGCAACCCCGCGTCGCTGATGACCTCGTTCGGGAAGGTCATGGGCGGGATCGGTGTCGCTGCCGGGGCGCTCGGAGCCGGGGCTGCGGCGGCGGGCGGCAACGCGGCTCAAGCCGCGGGCATGGCCGCACAAGCGGCCGCCGACGCAGCCGCGCTCGCGCTCGGTGCCTTCCTCGGCAAGGATCCCGGCATCCCGCCGGGCATCGGCGCCTTGATGTTCGGCAGCCCGACCGTGCTGATCGGCGGGTTCCCGATGCCCGACTCGCTCGAGGCGATCATGGGCCTCGCCAAGCTCGCCAGGGGCCTGGTCAGGGGCATCCGCGGCGGCATGCGATCGGGGCGAATGTTCTGCCTGCGCTGCGGCTGAGCAGCGGGAGCCAAGCATGATGAGCGCGACTGCACGCACAACAGGAGCGAATCGATGAGCGGTCGAGTCGCCGTGGGACACCCCGTCGACGTCGCGACCGGGGTGGTGTTCGAGACCTACACGGATCTGAACCTGCCCGGTCAGGTCGCGCTTCGCTTCGCTCGCTTCTACAGCACGGGGTTGGTCGCCAGCGATCAGGCTGCCGGCATCGCCGGCCCGCTCGGGCCTGGCTGGCGGCACAGCTTCGAGATGAGCCTGCGTCGCAACCTCGACGGCTGGGTGTTCGAGGATCACCAGGGCAACAGCGTGCAGCTGTCCGATCACGACGATCGCTTCGCTCGTGAGGGCCGCCTGCAGTCGACCTCTCGCGCGGTCGAGCTGCGCTACGACAAGGCCAGCGGACAGATCGAGCTGTTCGGCTACATCTTCGGGCGCGAGCGCTACACGCTGCGCTTCGCCCCGGTCACCACGTATCGCTATCGGCTCGCGGCCATCACCGCGAGCCCGCGCTCGCGCCTCGATCTCGAGTACGACGTGCAAGGCCGGCTCGCGCGGGTGTTTCAGCGTCGTGAAGGTCGGGTGCTCGAGTTCGTCTACGACGGCCCGCGCTTGATCAAGCTGACGCTGATCTCGGGCGCTGCGAAGCTCGGCTATCACTACGACTACGACGCGGCCGGCATGCTCGCGGCGGTCAGCGACGGTGCGCGCGTGCCCTGCAATCGCTACGAGTACGACGCGCACGGCTGGATGCTCAACGAGATCAACGCGACCGCCGGCGATCATACGTTTGTCTACGACGCGCGCGGCCGCTGCGTTCGCGCCAGCGGGCCCGACAACTACAACGCCCGCACGCTCAGCTTCGATCCGGGCGGGACCGAGACGATCGTCCGCGACAGCCACGGCCACGCGTGGACCTACGCGTACAACCAGGCCGGCCAGGTCGTCGCGCTGCTGACCCCGAGCGGGGCGCTGTTCACCTACGCGTTCGATGCCGACGGCCGCATCGTGTGCGAGACCTTTCCGAACGGCGCCAAGATCAACACGGAGTACGACGCGCTCGGTCGGCGCGCTGCGATGGTGCTGCCCGACGGCGCGACCATGCGCTGGGGCTTCGATGACGAGCACCGAATGATCGCCCACACGCAGGCGGACGGCAGCGAGTGGGCGTTCGAGCGCGACGCCGAGGGCCGCATGATCGCCGTCCGCTCCGCCGACGACGGCACGACCTGGCGCTACGAGTACGACGGTCACGGTGCGTTGACTCGACAGCTCGATCCGCTCGGCCATGCGCAGCACTGGAGCTACGACGAGCGCGGCAACCAGATCACCTTCGTCGATCAACGCGGCGGGATCGAGCGGCGCCGCTATGATGACCTCGGGCTCGTGATCGCGACCGTCGAGCCCGACGGCGGCGAGCATCGCTACGAGTACGACGACCAGCATCGCCTGGTCGCGATGACCATGCCCGGCGGGCAGCGCTGGACGTGGGCCTACGGCCCGACCACGCTGCGCGTGACCGAGCCCAACGGCCACCATCGCACTGTCGAGTACAACGCGTGCGGCCTACCGCTGCGTGTGCGCGACGAGACCGGCAGCGTCACCGAGATCGAGTGGGACTCCGAGCCCGGCCGCCTGCTCAGCCTGCGTCGCGACGGCGCGGTGCTGCACCGCTGCGAGTACGACCAGGATGGCCGAGTCGTGCGCATTCGTGATCCGCGGGGCGCCGAGACCATCAACGAGTGGAAGGGCGAGTGGCTGGTCGCCGCGACCGGAACCGACGGCGTCCGCTTCGAGTACGAGTACGACATCCGCGGCAAGCTCGTCGCGCGTCATGGTCCCGACGGCACGCTCAGCTACGAGTGGGACGCGCTCGGCCAGCTCAGCGCCGCGACGCTCATACGCCAGCCGCACGCCCTGCTCGCTGGTCGCGGCGGCCATGTGGTGCGTGAGCAGCAGGGCCCGCTCGAGCTGGTGCGCGGCTATGACGAGCTCGGCCGCATGACCAAGCTCGAGAGCGCGAAGATCGGCGAGCTCGGCTACCGCTTCGATCCCGACGGCTGGTGGCGCGAGCTCAGCCACGCCGATGCACGCGTGCGAGCCGAGCGTGACGTGTGCGGACGCGAGCTGGTTCGCGAGCTCGGGGCTGGTCGCATCGAGTTCGAGTGGGCGTCCGGTCGACTGCAGCGGCAGCGCTTCGTGCCGAGCAGCGCGGCCGCGGGCGCGCACGAGCGGGCCTACCAGTACGACCCCGCGGGCTTCCTGCTGGCCAGCGCGAGCAACCACGCTGGCACGCGTCACGTCGCACACAGCCCGCGAGGCGAGCTCGCGGTCGTGTTCGACGACGACGGCGACGCGTGGGCGTTCTCCTACGACGCGCTCGGCAACCGCGTCCGCGCGGGTCATCTACCGGGCCGCGGCGCGGTCATGCCTGCGGTTCCACAGTCCGGCATCGCCAGCGCCGACGCGGTGACTCGGCTGATCGACTGGATGGCCAACAGCGGCGGCGAGGTCGAGGACACCACCTACTCGGGCAACAACCAGCTGGTCCGTGTCGATCGCCGCGATCGCAGGATCGACTGCGAGTACTCGCCGGCCGGCTACTTGGTCCACAAGCGCGTGCTCAGCAAGGGCCCCGACGCCAAGCTCGAGGCTTGGCGCTACGAGTGGAGCGCTGCAGGTCAGCTCCGCGCGGTGATCGATCCGATCGGCCAGCGCTGGGAATATCGATATGACGCGCTCAATCGCCGGGTGGCCAAGCTCGCGCCCGACGGCAGCGAGACCGCCTATTTGTGGGATGGGCCGCACCTGCTCGCGGAGCTGCGCCCCGACGGCACTCGCGTGTGGCTGCGCGATCCCAACACCGCGCGCGTGCTCGGCTACCAAGATGACGCCGAGGGGCGGCGCTGGATCGTCGATGATCTCGCCGGACGTCCAACCGAGGTCTACGACGAGCAAGGCCGCCTCACGTGGCAGAGCGGCCGCGATCCGTGGACCGGTGACGCTCGCTATCCTCGGGCCGAGCACGAGCATGATCCCGGCGTTCGCTTTCTCGGTCAGCTGCGCGATCTCGAGTCCGGTCTCCACTACAACACGCATCGCTATTACGACCCCGAGCTCGGTCGCTACATAAGCCCCGATCCGCTCGGGTTGCAGGCCGGCCTCAACGACTACGCGTGGGTGTCGAGCCCGCTCGAGTACATGGATCCGTATGGGCTCGCGCTCAATGCCCCGGCCTATCGCACGCCGGGTCCGTACTTTCACAACCCCAATGCGGGCGAAGCCGGCGTCGTGCGGACCTCGGCGTCGAGCCACACCGTCAGCGCCCCGGACGGCACTCGCTCGCGTGTTCGCCTGACTCCGGCCAACGGTCGTCCGCGCAACGTGTTCATCACCGTATCCAACGGCGACACGCCGGTCTTCAACGTCTACAACGGTGTGCCGGCCAACGGCGAAGACTTCTTCCACGGCATGCCCGACGCGATGGCCGACGCTCGCGGCCTCCGCCCGGCGGCCTCGATGCACGCGGAGCCGGCGGCGTTCATGCTCGCCCACCGCCACGCAGGTGATCCTCGCATGGCTGGCGACGGACCCATTCGCCTGACGATCAGCTATCAGCCATGCACCCACGGCTGCGCGCACACGGTGCCCGGCATGGCGCAGGCGCTCGCCGATTCGACCGGTCGTCGCGTGGAAGTACACTACACCGACGTCGACGGGAACGCGCACGCGCACCGCTACAACCCGTCTTGCTGAGCATGAACACCGACGAACTCGAGCGACTGCGGGCGCTGCTGGAGGCGGGGTGGCCGGGCTTCGCGGCGCAGCGCGAGCAAGTCGAGCTCGACGGCGCAGCGCCGGCCATCGCATCGCTGTGGAAGGTCGTCGGCTGGGCGCCCGCGCTCGATGCTTGGCCTGATCCACGCTCGGTCGATCACGAGGCGCAGCTCGCCGAGTGGATCGCCGAGGGGCGCCTCGAGTACGAGCAGTTCGACGACGAGGACGAGGATGAGGACGTCGAGGACGTCGACGATGATGGCGAGGATCCGGACGCGATCGAGACCGCGTTTCCGATCACCCGCGAGCAACTCCCCGCGCGCGCTCGCGTGCTGCGGCGCAGCGACGAGGGCGGCGACTTCACGCTGTGGATCGCCGACGAAGATCGCGGCGATGAAGACCCGCGAGTGCTCGAGCTGAGCCTGCGCCCGACCTGGGCTGGAGCGCCGCTCGGGCTCGATGACTTCACGCGCACGCTCCCGCGGCGTGCGGCTGGGTTCATCGCTGCGCAGCTGGTCCACGATCTCGGCGATCGCCGAGCGATCACCGTCGCGGTTGCGATCACCAACCCGCATGGTGAGGCGCCGCTGCCGACGCTGGTGCCGGAATTCCTCGAGCTCGCGCCGCGGGTCTGGCTCGAGCGTGGGCACCTTGCTGGCGGCTCCAAGCCGGATCGACTCAGCGCCGACAGCTTCACCGCGCTGCTCGACTGGGCGCGAGCCGGCGGTGCGCAGGCGGTCAGCGCCTGCTCGGCGCCGCTCGGTGGCGTCTCGATCGCGGTGCCCGGCGG
>DATLLB010000393.1:0-2026 GCA_035538075.1 Enhygromyxa sp. | reverse complement strand
CGTGTGCCCGAGTGGATTCATGCGATCGTGCTGCGCGGGTTGGCGGGCAGCTCGACGATGCGGCTCTCGACGATCGCCAGCGCGACCGTCAGCCGGTTGTTGCCGCGAAAGGGCCGAACGCCATAGAGCGCCTCGAACAGCGTGACGCAGAACGAGAACAGATCGCTGCGGGCATCGACAGGCGCGCCGCGATGCTGCTCTGGGGACATGTACGCGGGCGATCCTTGAATGCGCCGACTCGCGGGCGGCTCGGGCTCGTCGGCCTCGGAGCCGAGCGCTCGCGCGCTGCTCGATTGGCTGAGATCGACGACGTCCGGCCGCGCGAGACCGAAGTCGAGCACGCGCACGCGCCCGTCCGCGCCGATCATCACGTTGGCCGGCTTGAAGTCGCGGTGGACCAGACCGACCGCGTGCGCAGCCGCGAGCCCGGCCGCGGCCTGCCGCATGATCGCCAGCACCTCCTCGCACGGGTGCGGGCCCCTGGCGATCCAGCGATCGAGCGTCTCGCCGGCCACGAATTCCATGGCGATGAACAGCTGCTCGCCGAGCTCGCCGACGTCGTGGATCGTGACCACGTTCGGATGCGTGAGCCGAGCCATCGAGCGCGCCTCGGCGGCCAGTCGCGCGCGGTCCTCGGGTCGCACGTTGCGATCGCTGCGGAGCAGCTTGAGCGCGATCTTGCGATCGAGGTCGGGATCGATCGCACCCCAGACCTCACCCATGGCCCCGCGACCGATCGCTTCGACCAGCACGTAGCGCCCAAACACGGCGCCGGGGGCTGTGCTCGCGCCGTCCATCGTCTTGCTAGCGACCGGTGAATTCCGGCTTGCGCTTCTCGTTGTAGGCCGTGAGCCCCTCGCGTGCGTCGGCGCCCTCGAACAGCCGCTGCTGGAGCTCGCGCTCGAGCGCGAGCCCGTCGGCGATCGCAATCTCGGCCCCGGTCTGGCACGCGCGCTTGATCAACCCGACCGCGCGCGAGGCTGCGTTGGGCGGCACGAACTGCTGCGCCCAGCTCAGCACCTTGGCGTGGAAGTCGTCGTGCGACGCGGCCTCCCAGACATGATCGAAGATGCCGAGCTCGGCCGCGCGCGCAGGATCGAAGGTCTCACCGATCGCCATCAGCTCGATGGCCTTGCTCTTGCCGACGATCCGCACCAAGCGCTGCGTACCGCCGGTGCCCGGCAGCACGCCGAGCTTGACCTCCGGCAGCCCGACCTTGCCCGCGCCCGCTCGCGCGATGCGAAGATCACAGGCCATCGCGATCTCCAACCCACCGCCGACGCAGTGCCCATCGATCGCCGCGATCACCAGCTTCGGCGTATGCTCGAGTCGCAGCAGCGTCTCGTTGGCGTGCAGGCAGAAGTTGTACTTGAAGTACGGATCGGCGCCGTCGAGCATCGCAATGTCGGCGCCGGCGCAGAAGAACTTCTCACCGGCCCCACGCACCACGATCACGTGCACGTTCGCATCGAAGCGCGCCTGCAGGATCGCCGCGTCGAGCTCGGTCATCATCTCGCGCGAGTAGCAGTTGGCGGGTGGGTTGCTGAGGGTCAGGGTGGCGACGCCGCCGTGGGCGGCATACTCGACGAGGGACATGAGTGGAGCATACACTCCGCGCCCGTGGGCACCCCACCCGGCGTTCATGTACTCGGCTTGGATGTACGCTTCGGCGACTGCGACCCGGCCGGGATCGTCTATTTCCCGCGTTACTTCGACTTCTTCCATCAAGCGATGGAGACCTGGTTTCCCGCCGAGCTCGGGTTTGGCTACGACCAGTTCGTGATGGGGCGCAAGCTCGGGTTCCCGGCCGTGCACAGCGAGGCCGACTTCGAGCGCCCGAGTCGCTTCGGTGAGCGCATCGATGTCCACCTGCGCGTGACCAAGCTCGGGCGCAGCTCGATCGCGTTCGCCTACGAGGTGTGGGGCAGCGACGGCCGACGCGCGACCGGCCGCAGCGTGTGCGTGGTCATGAACCTCGACGCGAACAGCCCCGAGCAAGGCAAGGCGGTGGCGATGCCCGCCGATC
>DATLLB010000392.1:0-7327 GCA_035538075.1 Enhygromyxa sp. | reverse complement strand
GCTCGAGTCGGTCCCCGACGAGGGCGTGCCCGAGGCGGTCGCGTCGAACGAATAGCGGCTACTTCTTCGGCGGGCCGTCGCCAGCGGCCTTCGGGTTGATCGGGCTGACGCCGATCTCCAGGTCCGCCTGCAGCTCGCCTTGCTTCCAGACCTGCACGGTCGGCGGGTTGCCGTTGTACCAAGCCTCGCCGTCGGGCGGGACCACGAGCGTGGCTCCGAGTCCGAACATCTGATCGGCGGCGAAGCTGCTGGTGTCGGGGACCGTGAACTCGAACGGCCAAGGCCCCGCGCCGCTCACCGGGAGGTCGTGCTGATGCACGACCTCGCCGCCTTTCCACAGGCGCAGCTGCAGGGTCGAGCCGTCGGGCGCCGCAGCGCCCCACTCGAGCTTGACGGTCCCGCGCAGCGAGCCGTCGCCCCACGGCACCGCCGGCTCGGGCGTGGTCTCGGTGGTCGGCGCGGGCTCGACGGGTGGCTGGGAGTCAGGGCTGGTCTTGTCGCAGCCGAGCGCGAGCGTGGCCACGATGGGAAGAGCACGAAGGGTGAGTCGCACGGTCGAGAATGCTGACAGTTTCGGAGCGCCGTAGTCAATCCGAACCAGCACGCTCGAAATAGCGCCTCATGGCCCCTGCGAGCCGTCGAGGTCGACCCGACTCTCGAGCGGCTGGCTGTCGTCGAGCACCAGCTCGATGAAGTCGCCGAGCTGCCAATCGCCGATGTCGGTCAGCGCGAAATCGATGATCGAGGCGCAGTGGCTGTCGTTGATGTCGCGGAAGTAGGGCAGGTAGTACGCGAGGTTGTCATGCTGGTCGTACTGCGCCATCAGCAGCAGCGTGTCCTCGTAGAACTTCTGCAGGATGCCGGCCTCGTCGATGCCCGCGTAGAAGCGCTCGTAGCTGTAGCGCGAGTAGTTGTAGTCGCGCACGAAGTAGGTGATGCCGAGCCGATCGTCGGGGAACAGCTCGGCGAGCTCGGCATTGATCGCGCCGAAGTCCTGATCGAGCGCGGATGCGATCGGCGTGTGATGGATGACCTCGTCGAGGCCCCAGACCTCGCGGATCGTCTCGTGCAGCGGGGCCGAGTTGATCGAGTTGGGGAACAGCGGCCCCGAGTCGTTCACCAGGTAGCCTCGGCGGGGATCGATGGCCTCGCGCAAGAAGTAGTAGTTGATGTTCGAGCCGACGCCGCCGGCCGAGCACCCGCCCGTGTACATGCGATCGGTGCCCTGAAACTGCCAGCCCAGCCACTCGGTGAGCGCGAGCATGTTGTCATGGCCGACGTGGCGATAGGTCAGCTGCTGGGTCCCGTCGTCGCTGACGTAGGTGGTGATCTTGCTGCCGGTGTGCACGTCGCCGGTGCAGTAGGGCACGAACACCATGTTCCAGTCGCGCATCGGGTTTTGGGCGCTGTCGCGGCGGACCAGCGGCGAATGGATCGACCATAGATCCATGTGACTGTCGGCGATTCCGTGCGGGTTCGCGGCCCCGAGCTTGCCGAGCTCACCCGAGCAGCTGGCATAATCCCAGCACGCGCCGCCCGGCTCGAAGATCACCACCAAGTCGTCGGCGCCCTCGTGCCAATTGACGAAGAACTTGTATTGGCTCCCGTCGCTGCAGTACGTGTCGGGCAGCTCGACCTTGACCCATTCGTCATAGGCGGGCGGCGGCGGCGGGGGCTCTTGCTCCTGCTCCTCGCCGGTCTCGCCGGCTTCACCGGATTCATCGGTCGTTTCCGAGCTGTCGCTCTCGCCAGCGTCGTGGGGCTCGTCGCGGACCAGCTCCGCTTCGTCGCACGCGCTCGCGAGCACGGGGATCAACAATATAGAGAGGCGGTTGAGGCGCTGCATGGGCATTGACTGGACGGAGTGGAGCGGGCCACCCAACAAAATCTGGGGCCTCCGAAATATTATGCTGTCCAGCACTTCGATACAATGTCGGCTCACGCGCCTCGCGTGTGAATCCACGGCTCGAGATATCGGCGGAGCATCAATTTGGTATGGTCGAGCATGGCCGCGGCCATCGCCGGCGACTCGCGGTGCGAGAGCACCAGAATCCCCGAGCTGGTGTGCACGATCATGGTCGCAATGATCCGCCGGGTCTCGAGATCGATGGTCGGCGCCCACGCAGCGACGACGCCGGCGGTCGCGGCGATGAACTCGCGGATCATCTGCTCGTCGGCCTCGGCGTACTCGCCATAGAGCTGCAGGTTGGCGAACACCGCCCGCGGGGCCGCCTCGCGCGAGTGGAATTGGGCGAAGGCGTCGAGCGCCCGATCCAACATCTCACCCCAGTCGAGCTGACCGCTGGCCGCGACCGCCATGATCTCCACGAACACCGCCTGCGCCCGCTCGAGCGCGACGTCGGCGACGGCACGAAACACCGCCTGCTTGTCGGGGAAGAACCGGTAGACGCTCCCGATCGCGCTGCCCGACGCGGTAGCGATCGCCTCCATCGTGGTCGCGTCGTAGCCGTTGGTCGCAAACAGCTCGGCAGCCGCATCGACGATCGCGGCGTATCGGCGCCTGCTGCGCTCCTGTTGGGGAAGGTTTCGCATGGGACGGCGGGAACCGCAGCTACGGGCTGCTACGGCCCCAAGAGGATACACCTTGACAAACATGAGGGTGCCCTCGCATTCTCCTGAACATGAGGGGAACCTCAGCTTCCATTCAGTTTGGCCAAGCGTTGACCGAGGTGTTGCTGCGGCGCCGCGACGACACGCGGCTGCCGCCCGGTCCTGCGGGTCTGCCGTTGCTCGGCAACATCGTCGACCTGAACCGGGACGTGCTCTCGCTGCTGACCCGCGGGCTGCTCGACTACGGGGACACGGTTCGCTACCGCTTCGGGCCCTTCGACTTCCTGGTCGTGCATCGCCCGGAGGACATTCGCACGGTGCTGCTCGAGCGCGCCGACGACTTTCGCAAGAGCCCGTCGTACGAAGGTCTGCGTCTGGTCGTCGGCGACGGGCTGCTGACCAGCGAGGGCGATTTCTGGAAGCGCCAGCGCAAGCTGATGACGCCGGCCTTTCACCACAAGCGGCTGCTCGAGTTCTGCGCGACCATGGTCCGCTGCGCGAGCGAGTGCGCCGACGAGCTCGACGCGCTGGTCCACGATCACGACGGTGACGTGGTCGTCGATCTGCACGAGCGCATGCTGGCGCTGACCTTTCGCATCGTCGGCTTGACCCTGTTCTCGACCGAGCTCTCGGCCAAGGCCGGCGGCATGGGCCCGGCGCTGGCGACCGTGATCGAGCACGCCAACCACGTGGTCCTGACCATGTTCCTGAGCCCGCCCGAGTGGGTCCCGACCGCGCGCAACCGTCGGTTCAACAAGGCCCTCGCGATCCTCGACGACGTGGTGCTCGGCATCATCGCCGAGCGGCGGCGGACCGGCGAGGATCCTGGCGATCTGCTCGGCATGCTGATGGCCGCGAGCGAGGGCGCGGGCGACGAGAGCATGAGCGATCGAGAGCTGCGCGACGAGATCGCTACGCTGGTGCTGGCCGGGCACGAGACCACCGCGCAGGCGCTGACCTGGACCTTCATGCTGCTCTCGCAGCATCCCGAGATCGAGCGGCGGACGCTCGCGGAGATCCGCGAGGTCTGTGGCGATCGCCCGCCGAGCTTCGAAGATCTCAAGGCGCTCGACTACACCGGTCGCGTGATCGACGAAGCGCTGCGCTTGTACCCGCCAGCGTGGTTGTTCGAGCGGCAGTCGCTGGTCGAGCTCGAGCTCGGAGGCTATCGCGTGCCGGCGAAGACGATCGTCGCGGTGGCTCCGTACACGCTGCACCGCCACCCTGCGTATTGGGACAACCCCGAGGGCTTCGATCCCGATCGCTTCCTGCCCGAGCGCGCGGCCGAGCGACCGCGCTACACCTACTTGCCGTTCGGCGGCGGACCGCGGCAGTGCATCGGGGTCAACTTCGCGCTGTACGAGGCCAAGCTGGTGCTCGCGACCTTGCTGCAGCGCTACTCGTTCGCGGTGGTGCCCGGCCAGAACCTGCGCCCGGCCGCCGAGGTCACGCTGCGTCCGTCGCATGGCCTGAAGGTGTGGCTGCGACCGCGCTCAGTTTGACGGCCACAGCAGGCGCAGATCGGCGGGCATCATCTCGCGCAGGTTGGCCATCTCGCCGGCGGTGATCTTCGCGCTCAGCAATCCGAACACCGCGTTGGTGGCGTGCACGACGTCGACGTCGGCCTTCTCGCGCAGCTCCTGGCGGACGCGCTCGTAGAACTCGGAGCGCTCCTTGTATTTGATCGGCGCCGACGATGGGCGCCAGCCCTCGTAGTAGACGCCGCGCACGATCATCGGCAGCTGCGCGGCGAAGTTGGCGGCCTCATCGACGGTCAAGCGATCGCGCAGGGCGTGCAGCACCGCGCGGAGCACCGAGTAGGCTTGCTGCTCGTTGTCGAGGTGACCGAGCTCGCTCAGATCCTTCAGCCAGATCTGGGTCTTGTGCACGGACCGGTTGAGACTCGGGATGTTGCTGAGCGGCATGGCGGCGGAGCTCCTGACGTGGCCGCGAACACTCGTGCAACGCATGTGCCCCAGCGATCCGCAGGCAGCACGCAGGCTCGAGCGCTCGCGCGCGTGTCAGGTCAGCACGTGTGTGCGCTACAGCTGCGCGACGCAGAGCGCGAACCGGTCGCTGATGTTGGTCCCGATCGAACACCACTGATTGGGCTCGGCGCCGCAGGCTGCGTCGGCCAGCCAGTTGTGGCCCATGTACTGGTAGACGCCGTGCAGCTGCGGGCAGTTGTTCGGCGAGGTGTTGCACAGTAGCGTCGCGAGCCCCTGCATCGGGTTGCCGCAGCTGACCTCGTTGTTGGTCTGCACGCAGAAGTTGTCGTTGTAGTTGCAGCCGGGCAGCGCCTGGCAGGGCACGTTGAGGTCGCAGGCGGTGCAGGCCGCGGCGACGTTGGTGTCGGTGAGCGTGCCTTCGACCGGGACCTTGTAGTACGTCCACCCGTTCCAGTTGGCGTGGACGATCATGCCGTCGCACTCGGCCAGGCAGGCGGCGTCGCAGCCGTCGTCGCCGACGTTGTTGCCATCGTCGCACTCCTCCATGCCCTGCCACTCGAAGCCGTCGCCGCAAGTCGCGGTCTGGCAGGTGGTCGGGCACGCGTCGGTGTCGATGTCGTTGGCGTCGTCGCACTGCTCCATGCCGGCCCAGACCAGGCCATCGCCACAGTACGCGTTGGTGCAGAAGACCGGCATGCAGCCGTCGGTGTCGAGGTCGTTGCCGTCGTCGCACTGCTCGACACCCGCCTGCGCATAGCCGTCGCCGCAGAAGGCCAGCTGGCAGGCCGGGCACGCGTCGGTGGTGTCACGGTTGCCGTCGTCGCACTGCTCGCCCTCCTGCAGGACCCCGTCGCCGCAGGTGCCGGGTAGACACATCGAGTTGCAGCCGTCGGCCGGATCGTCGTTGCCGTCGTCGCACTCCTCCACGCCGGTCTGCACGAAGCCGTCGCCGCAGCTGGCGAGCTGGCAGTCGGCCACGCATTCGTCCGAGTTGTCGTCGTTGCCGTCGTCGCACGCCTCGACCTCGGCCAGATAGCCGTCGCCGCACACGGCGATCTGGCACTCGGGCGTGCACTGTCCCTCGGGGGAATTGTCGGGGCCGAGATCGCACTGCTCGCCGGCTTCGACCGTGCCGTTCCCACAGTTTTCGTCGCCATCGCCGTCGCCATCGCCGTCGCCATCACCATCACCTTCGCCGTCGCCCGAGCTGGTCTCGGCGTCGCCGTCACCATCTCCGCCGACGGTCGTGTTGTTGCCGCTCGTGAAGTTGGCGAAGCCGTCGTCGCCCGAGGCTCCGGTCGAGCAGGCCAACGCGAGGGACAAGCAACACACGGCGAGCGAGCGGCGAGGCGCAAGGTTCATACGTGCATTGTCGGGGCTTCTCGCGCGCAGGCAAAGCGGCTGCTAGATAGAAATGCATGCACGCTCCACCGCGCCTGTTTTGCTTCGGGCTGGGCTACTGCGCAGAACACCTCGCGCGTCGCCTCGAGCCGCGCGGTTTTGCGATCGCCGGAACCACGCGCGACGTCGCAGCGAGGCGCGAGTCCCTCGCACCGAGCTGGTCGCTGTACGCATTCGACGGCACCGAGCCGATCGCCGACGCCGAGCATGCGCTGGCAGGGACCACCCACCTCCTGCACTCGATCATGCCCGACGAGCAGGGCGATCCGGTGCTGCGCTGGCATGCCGCCCTGATCGACGCGCTGCCCGACTTGATCTGGATCGGTTATCTCTCGACCACTGGGGTCTACGGCGATCACCACGGCGCGTGGGTCAACGAGGACACGCCCCGTCACCCGAGCCTGGCTCGCACCAAGCGAAGGCTCGTGGCCGAAGACGCGTGGCTCGCCCGCGGTGCTCGGGTGTTTCGGCTGGCGGGCATCTACGGTCCCGGCCGCAGCGCGCTCGATCGGGTGGCCTCCGGTCAGGCGCAGCGGATCATCAAGCCGGGCAAGCTGTTCAATCGCATCCACGTCGACGACATCGCGACGGTGCTCGAGGCGTCGATCGAGCAGACGCGGATCCGTCCGCACGAGGGCCGCGCCTACAACGTCGCCGACGGCCATCCGGCCAGCAGCGACGAGGTGCTCGCGTACGCGGCCGAGCTGCTCGGGGTGGTCGCACCGCCGGCGGTCGCGTTCGACGAAGCCGAGCTCTCGCCGATGGCCCGCAGCTTCTGGCAGGACGACGTGCGCGTGAGCAACGAGCGGATGCTCGCCGAGCTCGGGGTCACGCTCGCGTACCCGGACTATCGCGCGGGGCTGCAGGCGCTCGCACGCTCACGCGAATAGGCCCACCACACCGAGCACGATCGCGACCGCCAGCGTGTAGCGGGTAGCGCGGGCCATCTGGGCGTCGTCGATGCGCTGCGCGAGCGGTCGACCGAGGTGATTGCCGGCGATCAACCCGAGCGCGACCGCGATCATCTGCGGCGTGTGCCCGAGCGTGATCATGCCGGCGCTCGCGTAGGTGCTCATGCGCACCAGCTGGACCGCCAGCGCGCCGGTGGCCGCGGTTGCGACGAAGCTGCGACCGGCGAGCCCCGCCGACATCAGCGTGGGTGGCAGCAGCACTCCACCGCCGCCGCACGAGCCCGCCAAGAACCCGACCCCGGCCGCGCCGGGGATCAGCGCTCGATCGCCGAGCGTGCTCGGGATCCAGCCGACCGCCTGCGCGACCGCCAAGCTGGTGCTCAGCAGCAGCGCGAGCGCGAGCACCGACTCCGGCACGCTCGCGGCCAGCAAGCTGCCGACGATCGCTCCCGGCATCGCGCCGAGAGCGAAGCGTCGCGCGACCTTGCGATCGAC
>DATLLB010000391.1:0-6500 GCA_035538075.1 Enhygromyxa sp. | reverse complement strand
AGCCCGCCGTCGATCAACAAGAGCCGCGGTCGCCGAAGCAACGCCGCCGCCAACATCAGGCGCCGCGCCTCGGCCTCGGACAGCGGCGCGCCGCTCGGGAGCAGCTGCGTGTCGAGTTGCTCGGGCAGCTCGGCGACGCGCTCGCGCAGACCGACCAGCTCCAGCACCCCGAGCACCCGCGCGGAGTCGCTGGGGATCGGCCGTGGATCGAGGTTGTCGCGCAACGTGCCGCAAAACAGCTCGACGTCGCGGACCAGCGCCACCTCGGCGCGCACGGCCTCGAGGTCGAGGCTGCGCAGCGACCAGCCGTCGAGCCACACGTCGAGCGCGTCGCCGAGCTGCCCGAGCAACTCGGCACGCAGCTGCTCCCGAGCGGCGCGCCGCTGTCCGAGGCCGAGGCGCGGCGCCTGATGTTGGCGGCGGCGTTGCTTCGGCGACCGCGGCTCTTGTTGATCGACGGCGGGCTCGATGGGCTCGGCCTCGATCCCGAGACGCGCGCGCGGCTGCTCGCGCATCTGTTCGCCAGCGACGCGCCGTGGACCTTGCTGGTCATCACCGAGAACCCCGAGATCCTGGCGCGCTGATCATGTCGCACGAGCTCGACCACCTCGTCTTCGTCCCCACGCGCGAGCGTGCGCGGCCGAGCATGCTCGAGAGCCGCTCGCCCGGCTTCGCACGCACGCTCGCGCGCCTGCTCGGGGTCATGTTCGTGGTCGTGATCCTGGTGCTCGCGCTGGTGCCCTGGCAGCAGAACATCCCCGGCCACGGGCGCGTGATCGCCTACGCGCCGCTCGAGCGCCAGCAGATCGTCGAGGCGCCGATCGAGGGTCGGATCCGCGAGTGGTACGTGCAAGAGGGCGACCGCGTGCGCGCGGGCGATGTGCTGGCCGAGCTGTCCGACAACGATCCGGAGATCCTCGCCCGGCTCGAGCGCGAGCGCGACGCTGCGCTGGCGCTCGCGGCTGCGGCCGCGGGCTCGGTCGAGGTCGCCGAAGCCAAGATCGCGGCGCTCGAGCTGGCGCGCGAGGCCAAGCTGGCGGCCGCCGAGCTGCGCGTGGAGATGGGCCGCAGCCGGCTCGACGCGGCCGAGCGAGCCGTCGACGCGGCCAAGTCGGCCGAGCGCACCGCGGCGCTCAACCTCGAGCGACAGCAGTTGCTGTACGAAGACGGCCTCGCGTCCAAGCGCGCGCTGGAGCTGGCCGAGCTGGAATTCGAGACCGAGCACGCCGAGCTCGATCGCGCGACCGCGAGCCTGGCTGCGACCAAGCGCGAGGTCGCGGCGCTCGGCTCCGACGCCGAGCACGTCGACGCCGACGGCAGCGCGTCGATCGAGACCGCCAAGGAGTCGCTGCGCAAGGCCGAGTCGGAGCAAGCCAAGGCCGAGGCCGAGGTCCAGAAGATCGACATTCGGCTGGCCCGGCAGCAGCGGATGTCGGTGATCGCCCCGCGCGACGGCACGCTGCTGCGCATCGTCGCCAAGCAGGACTCGCAGATGTTGAAGCCTGGCGATCCGGTCGCGGTGTTCGTGCCCGACATCACCGCGAGCGCGGTCGAGCTGTGGGTCGACGGCAACGACGGCCCGTTGCTGACGCCCGGTCGCACGGTGCGGCTGCAGTTCGAGGGCTGGCCGGCGGTGCAGTTCATCGGCTGGCCCTCGGCGGCGGTCGGCACCTTCGGCGGCGTGGTCGAGTTCGTCGACGCCAGCGCCGACGAGCACGGCCGCTTCCGCGTGGTCGTGTCGCCCGATCCCAACGACGAGCCGTGGCCCGACAGCCGATGGTTGCGGCAAGGCGTGCGCGCCAACGGCTGGGTGCTGCTCGATCGCGTGAGCCTCGGCTTCGAGCTGTGGCGGCAGTTCAACGGCTTCCCGCCGGCGGTGGGGGCCAGCGCGCGCAGCGAGACCGAGCACGACAAGTACGGAGCGGCTCGGTGACGCGCGCGTGGGCAGTGCTGCTGGCGGTGAGTCTGTCGGCGCTCGGCTCGAGCTCGGCGCGGGCGAGCGAACCACCCGCGCCGTTGCTCTCGCTCGCGCTCGAGGACGGGCAGCCGAGCGAGCCGCCGCGCAGCGACGTGCTGACGCTCGACGAGGTGCTCGACTCGATGCTGGGCCTCGATCCGCGGCTCGACGCGGCGCAGCGGAGCATCGAGTCGGCCGACGGCAAGCTGCTGGCCGCGCGCGGCGGGTTCGACAGCAAGCTGGCGCTGCGCGGGCTGGTTCAGCCGCTGAGCTACTACCAGCACGGCCTCATCGACGTCCGCGTCGAGCAGCCGACCCCGCTGTGGGGCCTCGGCGTGTGGGCGGGCTGGCGGCTCGGCGTCGGCGAATTTCCGATCTATGAAGGCAAGCTGCAGACCGCCAGCGGCGGCGAGCTGCGGGCCGGCGTGACGCTGCCGCTGTGGCAGGGCGGACCGATCGATCAGACCCGCGCCGACATTCGTCAGGCCGAGCTCGGCCGCGAGCGAGCGCAGCTGCAGCTCGACGCCAAGACGCTCGAGCTGCAGGCCGAGGCGGCCGAGGCTTACTGGCTGTGGGTCGCGGCCGGGCTCAACCTGCAGATCGAGCGCTCGCTGCTCGAGCTGGCGCGCGAGCGCGACGCGGGCCTGCAGCGGCAGATCGAGCTCGGCGCGATCGAGGCGATCGTCGGCGCCGACAATCGTCGCCTGGTGCTGTCCCGCGAGGCGCGGGTGGTCACGGCCGAGCGCGAGTTTCAGGCCGCGTCGCTCGAGCTCTCGCTGTTCCTGCGCGACGCGGCCGGCGAGCCGATCATCGCGGGCGTCGATCGACTGCCCGCGCGCATGCCCGAGCCCACGCCGCCGGCCGCGATCGATCTCGAGGCTGCGATCGCGACGGCGGTCGAGCGCAGGCCCGATCTCGCGGCCACTCAGACCACGCGCGAGCAGGCCGAGGTCGAGCTGCGCCTGGCCACCAACCTGCGCAGCCCGTCGATCGATCTGTCGGTGTGGACGGCCAAGGATCTCGGCGTCGGCCCGGTCGAGCTGATGCCGGTCGAGGTGGCCGGGGCGCTCGAGGTCGAGATCCCGATCCCGCTTCGCAAGGCTCGCGGTCGCATGCAGACCGCCCGCGCCGAGCTCGGCCGCGTCGACGCGGAGCTGCGCTTCGCTCGTGATCGGATCGCCGTCGATGTTCGCGACGCCCACGCCGCCGTGGTGGCGGCGTTCGAGCGCGCGCGCCTGGCCGGCGAGCAGGTCGACCTGGCCGAAGCGCTCGCCCGCGCCGAGCTACGTCGCTTCAACCTCGGCGCCGGCGATCTCCTGCTCGTGAACTTGCGCGAGCTGGCCACGGCCACCGCCGCGCACGAGCAGGTCGACGCGCTCGCGGCCTATTTCGTGGCCGCAGCTCGGCTGCGGGTGGCGATGGGTCAGTCGGTGCACTCGGTGTACGACGGCTCGCGTCCATGACCGCCGCCGGTGGCGTGACCAGGCCCGAACCAGGCCAATCCGGGCGTCGCGCGAACTCAAACCCCAGCGGTTGCGGCGCGTGGCTTTTGGGTACGTGGCGGCGCTCGCAAATTCGGATCCCCTCCGAATGACGGTGCTAGCTTGGTTGCCGATGGGGCCAAACGCCGAACAAGTCCAGCTGAGCCTGTCGCTGGCCGCGTACGCGGGCATGGCGGGGGAGGCTGCATTCGAGGACGCGGCCTTGCATCGCACGATCTCGAGCTGGATCGCGCGACTGCCTGTGGTCGCCGAGCAGAAGGTCGTGTGGGGTCCGGTCAGCTTTCGCGTGTACTGGCAGCCGAGCGCACCCGCATTGGTGGCGCTCGTGACCTACTCGGAGGCCCGCGACGACTTCACGGTCGTGCTGCGCAGCGGCGCGCCGATGTCGATCTGGGATCACAACCTCGAGAGCCTCGCGTGCCTCGAGCAAGAGCCGTGGAGCTGGGCGCTCGGTGCCGGCAACTTGGCGCCGGCGATCTGCGGCGGCATCAACCAGCAGCTCGCGGCCGTGCGCGAGCTGACCCCGGAGGAGCAGCTGCCCGGCGCGGGCCGAAGCCTCGCCGAGTTTCTGGCCGCGCGCGTGGCCGAGCTCGACGGCGATCGCAAGCTGCCGATCCACGTGGTCGGGCACGGCGTCGGCGGGACCTTGGCCACGGTCGTGGCGCTGTGGTTGCTCGACACGCAGGGCAGCCTCTCGGCCCGCGACCTCGCCTGGGATCCGCAGCATCGCGCCAAGCTGCACTGCATGGCCTTCGCCAACCCGACCGCGGGCAACTCCGACTTCGCCACGTACATCAGCGATCGGTTGGGGGCGCGCCTCGATCTGATCCACAACTCGCTCGATCATGCGCCCGCGCTGTGGGACACGCAGACGCTGACCGGGCTCGCCGAGCTCTATCGTCCGCACGTCGAGGAGCCAGCAGTGGTGCGAGCGTTGATCGAGGCGCTGAGCGACGAGCTCGAGCGCAGCGGGGTCGAGTACGAGCAGCCGCCCGCGCGCGTGCTCGAGGGCCGACTCAACACGCGCTTGCCCAAGAGCTACGTGGCCCAGGCCGAGTATCAGCACCTGCACGCGTACCCGGAGCTGCTCGGGCTCGACGGGCTCGACGTCGACGCGATCCTCGGCCGAGTCTCGGGCACCGACGACGGGCCAGTGGCGCAGTAACCCTCGTGCCTCGTCCGATCGCCAATCCGCCGAACCCGTGGGAGAGCACCCACGTCGAGTACCTCGGCGAGCCGCCCGACGCGAAGCTCGAGATCTTCGAGGACGACAGCAAGTCGATCATCTCGAGCAACGACAGCCCCGACCTCGGCTTCAAGTGGTCGCTCAACCCCTATCGCGGTTGCTACCACGGCTGCGCCTACTGCTACGCGCGGCCGGGTCACGAGTACCTGGGCTTCGGCGCCGGGACCGACTTCGAGCGCAAGATCGTGGTCAAGCGCAACGCCCCGGCGTTGCTGCGCGAGCACTTCGAGCGGCGCTCGTGGACCGGCGAGCCGCTGGTGTTCTCGGGCGTGACCGATTGCTATCAACCACTCGAGGCCGCTTACGAGCTGACGCGCGCGTGCCTGCAGGTGTGCCTCGAGTATCGCAACCCGGTCGGGGTGGTCAGCAAGGGCGCGTTGATCCGGCGCGACGTCGACGTGCTCGGGGCGCTCGCGCGCGAGGCCTCGGCATCGGTCGCGCTCTCGATCGGCTTTGCCGACGACGCGCTCGCTCGCAAGATCGAGCCGTGGGCGAGCCCGCCGAGCCGTCGCTTCGAGGCCCTCGCTGCGCTCGCCGACGCGGGGGTCAACGTCGGCATCTCGCTCGCGCCGATCATCCCCGGGCTCAACGACGATCAGATCCCGGAGCTGCTCGGTCGCGCCAAGCAAGCGGGCGCGCGCTGGACCTTCATGACGCTGCTGCGCTTGCCGGGTCCGGTGCTGCCGGTGTTCGAGCAGCGCTTGCACGAGGCCGTGCCGCTGCGTGCCGCCAAGGTCCTGCATGCGATCGAGGACATGCGCGGGGGCAAGCGCAAGGACTCGCGCTTCGGCTCGCGCATGCGCGGCCAAGGCCCGCGCTGGGCGGCGATCGAGGCCGTGTTCGACGCGCATCGCCGACGCTTGGGGCTGGTCTCGTCGATGGACATGGCCGAGCCGCGCTCGACGTTCCGTCGCCCGCAGGCGCAGCGGGAGCTATTTGAGTAACACGGCCGGCCAAGCTGCGTTACACCGTCGGCGATGCACCGCACTCGAACTCTCGTCTCCGCCCTCACCCTCTCGTTCGCACTCAGCACCGTCGCCGCTTGTGGCAAGAGCGAGGTCGACGACAAGCCCAAGGCCAAGGTCGAAGAGGCCGGCAAGGCCGAGCCCAAGCCCACGCCCGAAGGCGAGAAGAAGGTCGAAGCAACCACCATCGCGCTCGCGAAAGAAGGCTCCTCGATCGGCTTCATCGGCGCGAAGGTGACCGGCGATCACAAGGGCAGCTTCGCGACCTTCAGCGGCAGCGCGACGGTCGAGGGCGACAAGCTGACCGGCATGGAGATCCTCGTCGAGATCGGCTCGATGACGACCGACTCCGAGCAGCTCACCGGTCACCTGTTGAACGCCGACTTCTTCGAGGCCGACAAGCACCCGCAGGCCAAGTTCACCAGCCTCAGCATCACCGAGAAGGCCGGCGAGGGCGGGGCCACCCACGAGGTCGTCGGCAACCTCGAGCTCAAGGGGCAGGCCAAGAAGATCACCTTCCCGGCGACCATCCACGTCAAGGACGGCTCGGTCCACGGCACCGCTGCGTTCAGCATCGATCGCCAGCAGTGGGGCATCAGCTACGCGGGCAAGCCCGACGATCTGATCAAGGACGACGTCGCGCTCACGCTCGAGCTGAGCTTTCCGAAGGCGTGAAACTCGGGCCCAAAGCGTGAACTCGGGCGCTGCGGGCGGCCGCGCGCGGGCGGATTTCGAGTCATGCTGCCCGCATGCGTGCGCTCGTGCGTCGCGTCAGCCGCCTCGAGCCGACCTCGCTGGTGCTGATCACCTTGCTGGCCGGCGCCGCGTGG
>DATLLB010000390.1:0-13338 GCA_035538075.1 Enhygromyxa sp. | reverse complement strand
CATGCCCGACAAGTGGTATCTCAACATGCTCCCCGCGTACGGCACCGTGCGAAAGAGCCGCTCCGGCACGCGAGTGCGGCTCGCGGCCAAGCCCAGCATCGCCGTCCGGTTCTCGAACAACCCGCGCGTCAACTGGACGGTGACCTACGCGGGCAGCCCCGACGGGCACGCCAATTACGTGGTCGCGCCGGCGTTCTCGGCCGGGCAGAGCGGGCTCGACGATGGAGCGTTCCGCACCGACCTCGATCTGCCGGTCGTCAATGGCCGCACCTATACAATCGAGGCGCGCCGAGCCGGCAACAACGCGCGGGTGTTCAACAAGCAATATGAGACCTGGCAGCGCATCTATTACACCGTGCACTACATGAACGGCGAGTGCCGCGACGCGTTCAATGCGATCAAGGGTGATCTCGAGGAGCTGTTCGCGACCGCCAACATCGAGCTCAAGCAGCGCAAGATCCTGCAGTGCCGCAAGAACGGCCACAACCTCAATCAAGAGTTCACGACGACCGGGCCGGGGGTCACGCTGCCGCACACCTGGGACGCCGCCGACGCGCCGCTCGACCGCAGGCCCAATCACATCCGCATGGTCGTGACTCGGGATCTGTGCTCCGAGATCGACGGCGCCGTCGAGTGGACGATGACCAACGCGACGGTCGCCAACGCGGATCGCAAGATTCGCGTCTCCTCGACCGGGCTCAACAACAGCCGCGTTGTCTACGAGAACGACATCGCCACCTTCGACCAAGCCACGCCGTTCACGAACCTCAGGGTCCACGCGACCCTGGTCCCGCTCGCGCTGCCCGGACCGTGCGTCACGCTCGCCTACCCCGGTCGCCCGCATCAAACGCTGAGCCTGAATGTGGCCGGCGATGTCTCGCTCGCCCCGGTTCTCCAGCGCTTCAACGCCGGCGACCTGATCACGATCTCGGGCACGCTCCGCGGTCGTCGCTGCGAGCAAGGCTGGGACTGGCGCTACGACCATGAGACCAGGGCCACGCTGACCACCGCCCACACCGACGTCGCGCCGGCCACGGTCGGCAGCGCGACGCTGTGGATCACTGGCGGCAACACGATCGTGATCGAGGATCCACGCATGTTCTTGGACGCGGTCACGGCCGCCGACACGATCAAGGTCACCCACGCCGGCACCGAGGTCGTGCTTGCCGGCGGCGTGATCACTCGCGTCAACGACCACCGCCTGACCATCGCGCTGGCCGGCAAGCAGGCCATCGTCGATCACCTCGACGGCGGCGGCTCGATCGACCTCTCGCTCAATCGCCGCGGCGCGCTGGCCAGCGGCGACGACATCGAGGCGCCCGCCGACCACCCGTTCGAGTTCAAGAAGCTCTGCAAGCACCTGAATGAGAGCCACACCGACCGCGAGGTGTCGGTCAGCACGAATGGCAGCACGAGCTTGAGCCTGTCGGGTGACAAGCTCGCGATCGACGGGGTCGCGGCCGTGACCGCGCGCTTCGGCAACATCACGGTGCCGATTCCGGTCCCGAACAACGTCGTCACCACCACCTCCTCGCATCACGCCGAGATCGACCTGGCCGGTGATCCAACGCTCGGGCCGATCGCCACGGCCATGCAAAATGGCCTGCCGCTCACGTTCAAGGGCAATTTCAACGGCCGCGAGTCGCTCGGCGGCTACAGCCCGACCAACCACCGGTGGTTCATCGCGCTCAACACCCGCGCGCTGCCGGGCTGGGATCAGAACGTGGTCCGGCGTCGCTTGAAGCTCACGATCTGCCACGAGATCGGCCACTCACTCGGGCTCGCGCGCTCTTCCGTGCGCAACCTGAACAGCGGCCTCGATGAGGACAACGACCGCTGGTACGACGACGACCACGGCGGCAAGGGCCCGCACTGTCACCTCAATGCCCACCTGGTAGCAGCCGGTGCGGCCAATGGACTCGAGGACACGCCTTCGGGCCAGGTCTATCGCTGGGACGAGAACGCGGCCGGACAGCTGTGCATCATGTATCACGCGCTCGATCACGAGAACATCGGCGATGAATTCTGCGACCGCTGCCTCGCGCACCTCCAGCGTGGGGTCTGCAATTTCGGACCTTGATCAGTCGGTCCCTCGATCAAGTCCAGTCGAGCAACCGAAGCTGCGCTTGGCCGCCCATCGGCAGCCGCTCCAGCCGGATCAGGCCAAAGCGATCGGTCGTGCGGGTGACCACGCGACCCTCGGGCAGCGTGATCTCGCAGCGGATCCCGCCGAGCGCGACCCCATCGGCGTCGAGCACCACGATCTCGATCCAGTGATCCGCCTCCTCGAGCGGCGTCGGCGAGACTGGATCGTGCGGCGCGAGCACGAGCTCGTCGTTGCGCCGCTCGCTGCTGCGCGGCTCGTACGGGTGAATCGTGACCCCGATGTCGCCGCGCACGATCAACCGCGCGACGCGATGCAGCAGCGCACGATCGTCGAGCGCGTCCGGCCACTCGCCGAGCGTGCCGAGCAGCGAGCGCAGCGCGAGCCCGGGCGACTCGTGGGTGAACAGCGGGGTCAGCAACGCCAGCGCCTCGTGCTCGTCGAACCAACGCGGACGCTCGCGCGCTAGCGCACCGACGTGCAGCTCGACCTCCACGAAGGGCCCGCGCAGACGCATCATGCCAAGCGTATCAGACGACCCCGGTGTCGAGCCCGTCGGGCACGTGGTCGAGCGCGTGGGCCAGCTGATCCACGAATAGCGTCAGCAGCTCGGCGTGCTTCTGTCGGCGCGTGTCCACGTCCGCGCCCGCGGCCAGCAGCGCGTCGTAGTGGTAGCGCGCGAGCTCGAGCTGCACGACCTCGCCGGTCTGAAAGCTCAGCAGCGGCCACACGAAGGACTCGACCGCGTGCTCGGGCACCAGCGGATCGAGCCGCCAGCGGTTGGCGAGCATGAAGCGATCGTGGGCCTCGAGGGCGATCGCGAGCGGACGACCGAGCACGGTCGCAACCGCCTCGCGCCCGCGCAGCAGCCGTTCGACGATCTTGAAGGCCTCGAGTCGCGCGCGGCGATCGGCGGGTGGGTAGCGGTCGTCGTCGCGCCGAAACGCGAGCCACGACATGAACTCGTGGTTGTGTCGCCAGGCCAGCCGCTGCGCCTCGATCTCGGCGACCAGCTTGGCGATCCGGCTGGCGTGTCGCTTCTTCATCGCGATGCCGGTCTCGGTCATCTGATCGCGGACCGGGCGCGCGAAGCTGCCGATCGCGACCTCGCTGTGCAGCTCGTCGAGGGCCTCCAGCGCGAGCCCCACCGCGACGCCGACCCGAGCCGCGACCTGGATCGTCGTCTTGACGATCTGCTGGTAGAGCCCGGGCATGACCAGACGCAGCCCGGCTTCGTCGAGCCCCTCGACCTGGTCGAGCGCCTCGAGCTTGGCCGTCGTCAGCGAGCGGCGGGCCTCGTTGACCGCTGCGAAGCGCTCGTCGTCGCCGGTCGCGTATGCGTGGGCGATGAAGAGCTCGCGCGCCGAGGACATGCGCGCACAACTTACTTTGGCCTGCGCTCGGCTGTCACTTTTGTGGCTCAGAGCGTGCGCAGAGTCGCAGTCCGAACGCGCCGCGTGAGCGGAGTCCCCGCTCGCGCTCGGCGCTCCCCGGCAGGGTCGAAACGCGCGAGATCGTGGCTTTTGAGCCGTTGCGGGCGTGCTCTGGGCAAACGCGACGCGCTCGGCGATCGGTGGAAAGAGGTACGTCGAAGTGCTATCGAAGCGCGCACGTAGGTCGACCCCATGACGCGCCCATTCGAGCTTCCGACGCAGCCTGCCCTCCCTTACTCCGTCGAGATCCTGGCGAACCCCAGCCAGTCGGCGCTGCGCGAGCTGGCTCTGGCCCACACCCCGTTTGCGAGCAAGACCGTCTACGGGAGCATCAACAAGGTCTCGCGCAACAAGTCCCGGGTCGCGCACTACACCTACGTGATCGACCGCGCCGGCCAGCCCGAGGTCTACTCGAGCGGCACCATCACCGCCGAGCGTGCGCAGCAGCTGATCGATCAGCAGGCCGCGTACATCGAGGCGAAGGGCCAGCTGATCGTCGTCGACGGCTACGAGGGCATCGGCCCGCGCGCGGTCCCGGTCCAGTGGTGCTACACGATGGAGGGGGCCAACATCGCGGGCATGCAGAAGGTGCTGGCGTTCCCGCGCGAGCTCGTGGAGGCGGACACCAGCAAGCCCTTCGCGCCTGCGTTTCGGCTGATCTACACGCCCGACTTCCTGCCGGACATGCCCGGCAAGCAGGCGATCATCGTCGACCTCGACAACTACGTGACCTACGTGATGGGGGCCGACTACTTCGGCGAGAGCAAGAAGGGCGCGCTGCGGATGCTGGCCGCGTTCTTGTACAAGAACGGTGGCCTGGTCATGCACGCCGGCGCCAAGGAGATCGTCACCACCGAGGGGCGCCTGACCATGGGCATCCTCGGGCTCTCGGGCACCGGCAAGACCACGACCACGTTCTCCAAGCAGGGCACCGTGACCAAGCCGGTCCAGGACGACATGATCGCGCTGTGGCCCCACGGCGAGATCTCGGTGACCGAGAACGGCTGCTTCGCCAAGACTTTTGATCTGACCGAGGAGACCGAGCCGGTCATCTACCGCGGCACCATCTCGCCCGACACCTGGCTCGAGAACGTCTACTGCGACGCCGACGGCCGCCCCGACTTCTGCAAGCGCGAGCTCTCGCCCAGCGAGGTCGATCGTCTGCGCGACGTGTTGATCGCCACCGGTGCGCCGGTCGAGAACGTCGACGCCTACGTGAGCGGCAAGGTCTCGCTCGCCGACGTGGTCGAAGACGGGATCCCCAAGGACGGCTGGGACTTCGTGGTGTGGACCGAGAACGGCCGCTCGATCATCCCGATGAGCGCGATCGAGAACCCCGCGTCGTTCGAGCACCTCGAGGCCATCCACTCGCTCGGCATCCTGAACCGCGACGAGGGCCCGGACGCCGCGACGCCCGGCATCGTGCGCTTCACCAGCCCCGAGCAGGCGGCCGGCTACCTGATGCTCGGCGAGACCAGCAAGACCTCGGCGGCCGGCAAGGAGCGCGGCAAGACCCGCTCGCCCTTCACCCAGCCGTTCTTCCCGCTCGCGCACAGCCTCCAGGCCGAGCGCTTCTCACAGCTCGCGTCGACGTTCCCGCGCACGACCATGTGGCTGATGAACACCGGCTACGTCGGCGGCGACGCTCGCACCGAGGCGGCCGGCGAGGCGCTCAAGGTCAAGATCCGCCACTCCTCGGCGATGCTCGAGGCGCTGCTCGGCGGTCAGATCGTGTGGGCCGTCGATCCCGACTTCGGCTACGAGGTCGTCGACGTCGACGCCAAGCAGAACGCCGCGTTGCTCGAGAAGGTCCCGGCCGAGATCCTGCAGCCGCGCCGCTTCTTCGAGCGGACGGGGCGGATGGACGAGTACAACGACTGGGTCGGGCGCATGAAGAAGGAGCGCAAGGAGTTCCTGCAGAAGTACGCGGTCTCGTCGGCGATCGTCGCCGCGGTCGTGAACTGAGGCTCTCATAGTGCTTTTCGGCGATGCGCCGAAACACACTCCCAAAAATCGCTTCTCGATTTTCGGGAGCACGCTGGGACCGCCTGGGGCTCTGATACTCGAAATCGCTACGCGATTTTTGGGAGCACGCCTTAACCTGCGACGCGTGACGGACGTGCAGCGGCGGACGCTCGCCCTCTACCTGCTACTCGCGACGCTCGCGGCGATCGGAGCCTGGCGCTGGTGGTTGGCGCCGCGCCAGGTGGCTGCGGCCGAGCGCGAGCGCGGAGAGTCGGTCGAGCTGCGGCGCGCGACGATCGCTACGCTGGCCGAGCTCGGCATCCCGGCGCAGCTCGACGAGCGTGCGGCGACGGCCGAGCAGCTGGCTTGGCGAGCGCCCGGCGAGTGCATCGAGGTCTACCGCATGCGCGTCGACGAGCGCCATCGCGACGAGAGCGTGGCGGTGTTCATCGGCCGCGAGGAGGAGCACGCGAGCTACTACTTCGCGCTCGCCCGCGCGAGCGCTCGAGCGCGAGCCGAGCAAGCCGATCCGGTGATCGGCGTGCTCACGGTCGAGGGCGAGGCGCCGCGCGTGCGCGAGCTGTGGTGGGGCGCGGAGCAGGTCGGTCCGAGCGCGCCGGACTTCGCCTGCCGGCGACGCAGCTGGGATCCCTTCGAGGACGCGCTCGCGCTCGGCTGGCCACGCTTGCCCGCTGCACGCACGTGGGTCGGTGCACGCTGGCGAGGCGCGACCGTCGGTGGTCGCTGTCACGAGACCCCGTGCCTCGATCCCGACGGCAGCTTTGGTCATGCGCTCCCCTGCCGCGCGCGACCGTGGGCCGAGCAGCTGATCGGTGCGGGCGAAGATCTGGCGCTGATCCTCGGCGAGTGGGACGACGGCCACGATCCCGCGCGGCCCGAGCTCGGCGTGTTCACGTCGCGCGAGCTGGTGCTCGATCACAATCGCCCGCTGTACGTGCGCGCCGTGATCGAGCAACGCTGGGCCGGCGTGCGACGCGAGCTCTCGCTGGTGCGGCTCGACGACTGCAGCGCGCGCAGCCTGGCCACGCCTGGCGATCGAATCCGCGTGGAGGAAACGCGCGCGGAGCTCGAGCAGGCGATTCGTGCGAGGCTCGGCCGCGCAACCCACTAAAAATTGCTCTCGGGAAAAACTCGAACCGCGCGCGCGTACGCACTCACCATGGACAAGCTCGAGATCACCGGAACCCCTCCAGGACAGCCGCGCACGGGGCTACGTGGCCGCCTGCAGATCCGCGGGGCCAAGAACGCAGCGCTGCCGATCCAGTGCGCCGCGCTGCTCGGGTCGAGCGTCACTCGGCTTCGCCACCTGCCGCAGCTGACCGACGTGTCGACCATGAACCGGCTGCTGCGCGAGCTCGGGTGCACCGTCGAGGTGATGTCGGACGCCGACGGGCGCACGGTCGACATCAACCCCAACAACGTCACGCGAGGCGGGCTCGAGGCGCCGTACGAGCTGGTCAAGACCATGCGCGCCTCGGTCACGGTCATGGGTCCGCTGCTCGCTCGCTACGGTCGCGCTCGCGTGTCGCTGCCGGGCGGCTGTGCGATCGGGGCCCGGCCGATCGATCAACACCTCAAGGGCCTGCAGGCGCTCGGAGCCGAGGTCACGCTCGAGCACGGCTACGTCGACGTCGAGGCGCGACGACTGACTGGCGGACGCTTCTCGTTCGACAAGGTCACCGTCGGCGGCACGCAGAACGTGATGATGGCGGCGACGCTGGCCAAGGGCACCTCGCTGCTCGAGAACGCCGCGCGCGAGCCCGAGGTCCAGGAGCTGGCGCTGTTCCTCAACAAGATGGGCGCGCGCATCTCCGGGGCCGGCACCGACACGATGGAGATCGAGGGCGTCGACGAGCTCAACGGGATCGATCACGCGATCCTGCCCGATCGCATCGAGGCCGGGACCTTCGCCGTGGCGGCGGCGATCTCCCGGGGCGACGTGCTGCTCGAGCACGCGCCGGTCGATCACATGCACGCGGTCATCGACAAGCTGGTCGAGGCCGGGGCCGAGTGCACGGTCGAGGCCGACGGGCTGCGGGTGGTCGGTCCCGAGCGCTTGCGCCCCTTCGACGTGGTCACGCGCCCACACCCCGGCTTCCCGACCGACATGCAGGCGCAGATCATGGTGCTCGCGGCGATGGCCGACGGCGCGAGCGTGATCCGAGAGACGATCTTCGAGAACCGCTTCATGCACGTGCCCGAGCTCAACCGGCTGGGCGCCGACATCGTGGTCAACGGCAACACCGCAGTGGTCCGTGGACCAACTCGCTTCTCCGGGACCACCGTCATGGCCACCGACCTGCGGGCCAGCGCCTCGCTGGTGCTCGCCGGCCTCGTGGCCGAGGGCGTCACCGAGATCCGCCGCGTCTACCACATCGACCGCGGCTACGAGGCGATCGAAGAGCGCCTCAACCCCCTCGGCGCGCGCATGAAAAGGTATCATGGGGCCGGTGCATGAGCCGAGCCTGACCTTCGCCCTGCCCAAGGGCCGGATCCTCGATCAGGCGATCCCGCTGCTGGCTGCGGCCGGCGTCGACATTGCCGACGCGCTCGAGCAGGCCGGTCGCAAATTGTTGTTCGAGCTGGAGACCGGCGAGCGCATCCTCCTGGTCAAGCCGGTCGACGTGCCGACCTACGTCGAGCATGGCATCGCCGACTTCGGCATCGCCGGGCTCGACACGCTGCGCGAGCAAGGCCGCGATCTCTACGAGCCGGTCGATCTCGGGATCGGTCGCTGCCGGCTGGCGGTCGCCGAGCCCGTGCATGGAATTCGCGGGCCAGGACTGCAGCGAGGGATGTCGCTGCGTGTCGCGACCAAGTACCCCGCGTGTGCGCTGCGGCACTATCGCTCGAAAGGCATCCAGCCCGACATCATCCCGCTGTTCGGCTCGGTCGAGCTCGGCCCGGTGACCGGTCTCGCCGATCAGATCGTCGACCTGGTCGAGAGCGGCGAGACCCTGCGCCAGAACCATCTGGTCGAGGTCGAGACCATCTTCGAGGTCAGCAGCCGCCTGATCGTCAACGCCGCCAGCTTGCGCTTGAAACAACCCGCAGTCTCGCGGACCATCGCTGCTCTGCGACGCGCGGTCGAAGACGCCGACGCACTCCAACACAAGGCAGCCGGCTCGTGAGTCTGTTCGGGCGCAACAAGAACAAGGGCAAGGCCCCGCCGGGTGATCCGCCCGAGAAGCTGGTCGCCGATGCGTTCGCCGATCTGCGCGTGCACGTGCGACTGCAGGAGCAGGGCGTCGCCAGCAGCGAGGCGTTTCGCAAGAAGCTGCACGAGTCCACGCCCGAGCTGGTGCCCTACGGCTCCAACCAGTACGCGGCCGTGCGGGCGATCCTCGACTGGGATCATCAGATCCCCAGCGACTACATGTTGCTGCGCATCTACACCGCGTACAGCCGCCACGAAGCGCGACTGCTCGACACCCAGATCCGCGCGCGCGATCAGGCGATCGCGACCGACAACGTCTACCCCGAGTTCGATCTGCCCGACTACGGCGACCTCGACGCGAGCGAGACGTACATCGCCGTGCTGCGACCCGACAGCCCGGAGTTCGAGGAATTCCGGTTCTTCAGCGACTGGCGCAAGGAAGTGCGGCCACCGGTCGCTCGCGCGGCGCTGTCGGCCGTCAAGCAGCTCGACAGCTACCAGGAGTCGTACCGTGCCCGGCAGAACGACGCGCTGGGCGGTGCGGTGGTGGTCGGGTGGGTGCCGCCTTGCCTCGCGCACTCGACCGCGTGGGCGGTGGAGATCTGGTTGGTGGTCGAGTTCGACGGTCAGGTCGGCAAGGCCAAGGTCTTCATGGTCGACTCCGAGTCGCTCGACGTGACCCGCGAGTACCTGACCGAAGTACACGTTCCTTGAACTCCTGAACTCGCTCAGCGGGCAAAGATCTCGCGCTCGCTGACCACGATCAGCTCGCCGTAGCGCTCGAGCTCGCGCACGTCGATCTGCCGCGGATCGCCGACCACCACCGTGATCACCGGCCGGCCCGCCACGTGGGCGGCATGGAACGCCTCGATGTCGGCGAAGCTCAGCCGCGCGTACTCGGACAGCAGCGCCTTGCGGGGATCCTCGACGTAGCCGCGCCGCTGCCAGTAATCGATCGTCGTCTGCAGCCGCCGAAAGTCGGGGCTGCGGATCTCGAGCCCGCGCAGCAACGCAGCGCGGAGCGGTTCCATGCGCTCGGGCTTGGCCGGCAGCTCGCGGATCAAGCCGTGCATCACCGCGATCGCCTCGTCGGTCTTGTCGACCTGGCAGCCGACGCCCCCGACGAAGTAGCCGTCTTGCGCCGGGTCGTCGTCGCGCACGAACGATCCGCCGGCCGAGTAGGCGAGCGCTCGGAACTCGCGGATCTCCTGGAAGATGAGCCCAGCCATGCCGCCGCCGAGGTACTCGTGGAAGGCGTCCGCGGCCGCGCGCTGCTCGGCCGGCACCGGATCGCCGTCGACGATGAACAGCAGCTGGGTCTGGATCTGCTTGCGCGCCGGCAGGAAATAGACGGTGTCGCGCTCGGGCAGCCTGCGCTCGCGGACGTGCTGCTCGACCGCGGGCTTGCGCGGGCCTGCGAGCGTGAGCGATCGGCCGAGCAGCTCGGCGATCGACTCGGGCGACTGCTCGCCGGTGTAGCGGATCTCGAGCGCGTAGCCCTGCGCCTGCTGCCAGGTTGCGAGCAGCTCGTCGATCTCGAGCCCGAGCGTGCCGCTGCGGCCGTAGTCGCGCAGGTACTCCGAAGCCTCGCCATACATCACGTACTCGAGCAGCGCCTCGGCGAGGAGCTCCGGATCTTTGCGCATGACCTTTTCGGCGGCGATCCACTCGCGTCGGAGCGCCTTCCAGCGCTGGCGATCGCCGACCGGCTCGCGCAGCAGCGCGTCGACCAGCTCGAGCGCGGCGGCGAGGTGCTGCTCGGGCCCGGTCAGGGTCACGTAGGTCCGATCCTCGCCGGCGTTGATCGACAGCGTGGTGCCGAGCAGCGACAGCTGCTCGGCCAGCGCCGTCGGTGAGTGGGTCCTCGTGCCGAGCCGCTCGACATACGGCGCGGCGATGACCAGCTCGCGCAGCTGCTCGGTCCCGACCCCGAACACCAGGCTCAGCGTGTAGGTGTCGTTGAACGGGTTCGCGTTGCTGCGCAGCACCACGCCGTCGGCGATCGGCATGGTCGTGACATCCGCCGCGAAGTCGACGAAGCGCAGCTTCGGCGCCGCGCTCGGCCGCGTCATCACCTGCTCGTAGAACTGCGAGCGCGCGCCTGGCTGCGGCGTGACGGTTGGATAGCTCGGCTTGCTCAGCCGCGGTTTTTTGGGGAAGCCCACGCGCGAGCGCATCGCCAGGTGGTCGTCGCCGAAGTAGGTCGCGGCCACGCGCATGACGTCCTCACGGGTCACGCTCGCGAGCCGCTCGCGATAGCCGAGATAGCCTTGCCAGCCGTCGTGGCGAATGAAGCTGTCGGCGATCGCCAGCGCTCGGTCGGCGTTGTCTTCCCACTGCCGATCCTCGGCGCGCAGGAGCCCGTCGCGGATCGCCAGCATCCGCTGCTCGTCGAAGTCGCCGCGGGCGATCCGCCGGTACTGCTCGAGCACGCGCTGCTCGGCGTTCTTGAACGACTGCCCGAGGATCCGTGGGGCGAAGAACACGATGTCGAGCCCGTGGTCGGCGAAGCTGAGCGGGAACGGCAGCGCGATCAGGATCTTGCCGTCGCTGACCAGCGTGTCGATGTAGCCCGAGCCCTGATCGTTGGCCAACAGCTCGCGCATGACCTGCAGCGCGGCGAAGTCGGGGTCTCGCGCGGTCGGGGTTCGAAACGCGTAGGCGCCGACGCGCACGGGTGTGAGCCGCAGCTCGAGCAGCTCGCGCCCGACGAAGGGCTCGACGCTGCCATCGCGCGGCTCGGGCTCCGGCCCACGCTCCCACGCGCCGAAGTGCTCGACGATCATCGGCATGATCGCGTCGCTGTCGAAGTCGCCCGTGAGCACCAGCGCCATGTTGTTGGGCACGTAGTACCGCTCGAAGTACTTGCGCATGGCCACCAGCGACGGCGCCTTCAAGTGCTCGATCTCGCCGAGCACCGGCTGAGTCCCATACGGATGACCCGGGAACGCGCGCGCGAGGAAGCGCTCGTAGAGCATCACCTCGAAGCGATCGAGCGAGATGTTCTTCTCTTCGTAGACCGCCTCGAGCTCGGTCGGAAACAGGCGGAACACCGGATCGACGAAGCGGTGCGCGTAGATCTGCAGCCACGGCTCGATCTGCGAGGCCGGAAAGCTGTTGTAGTAGACCGTCTCGTCCTCGCTGGTGAACGCGTTGATGCCCGCGCCGCCGAGCTCCTCGAGCATGCGATCGAGCTCGTTGGGGATCGCGTATGCATAGGTCTGCTCCACGACCGCCGCGATCTCGGCCTGCAGCTTGGCGCGCTCTCGATCGCTGTCGGCCCGCCTGTGCTGCTCGTAGAGCTCGACCAGCTCCGCCTGCAGCGGCGCCTCGGCGGCCCAGTTCGTGGTGCCGAGCGTCTGCGTGCCCTTGAACAGCATGTGCTCGAGGTAGTGGGCCATGCCGGTGTTGTCGGCCGGATCGTTCTTGGCCCCGGTCCGCACGACGACCGCACCGAACACCTCCGGTCGCGTGTGGTCCTCGCTCAGCAGCACCGTCAGGCCGTTGTCGAGCACGACCTGCCGCACGCCGATCGGATCGTCCTCGAAGCGCTGCAGCTCGAAGCGCGGCGCGAGCTCGGCTGGCGGTTGGATCTCGACGGGCTCGATGATCGCGTCGGGCGGCGCGAAGCATAGCCAGGTGGTGGCGAGCGAGCTCAGCAGCGTGAACACGCTGCAACTCTAACCGTTCAACGCCGCCCGTGGACGGCGATCCCTCGCGCCGCGAGTCGATCGAGCACCGCGCCGTCGTCGACCGAGCCGAGCGCGATGTCGACTTCGGCGAGCGCAGGCATGTGCTCGAGCGCCTCCACGGCGATGCAGGTGCCGCTCAGCACCAGCTTGCGCAGGGTCGGATGGCCACGCAGCGGCCCGAGGTCGAGCGGCTCGCGGCGGTAGCCATGCCCGTCGAGGTTCAGCGTCTGCAGTCGGCCGAGTCGCTCGATGCCCGCGAGCGATCCGAGCTGGTAGTGGTCGGTCTCGCCGCCGGTGTCGACGTCGAGCGTCTCTTCGATCAGCATGTAGATGTCGTTGCCGCCGTCGAAGTCGAGGTGGTCGATCGCGGCGAGGTGGGTTGGATCGATCTCGACCTCGGCCAGCCGCTCGAGCGCCTTGCTGATCCACTCGTCTTGGTGCTCCCAGGGGCTCTCGACCTCCGGATCACGGATGTCCGCGAGCCGCTCTCGCAGCCCCTCCTCGTCGAGATGGCCGAGGGGAATGAGCGCATTCAGGATGGCGAGGCGCAGACCCGAGTCGGGAATTTCGCGAGCACGCATGCCCGCAATGGTACGTCACAGCGGGCTTCCGCCGACGTACTTCTCGAGCAGCGCGCGAACCCGCGGGTGCCGGCTCGGCGTGTCGCTGGGCGGAAACGTGGCGTACAGGAAGCTGAGCACGCGCGTGGTCACCTCGGGGCCGAAGCGATTCCACGCGTGGAAGTAGGCGCCCTGGGTCGTGACCACTCGACGCTCGCGCTCGATCACGCCGCGCAGCACCAGCTTGGCCGCCCGGCGCACGCTCATCACGTCTTGCCGTGCCGCGTACTCCTTGGTCGGAGCCATCATCGCGGTGCGAACCAGCGGCAGATAGACCGAGCACACGTGCAGACCTTCGTGGCGAAACTCGGCCGCGAGCGAGTCACCGAACGCATCGAGAGCGGCC
>DATLLB010000389.1:0-21112 GCA_035538075.1 Enhygromyxa sp. | reverse complement strand
GGGTGGATGTGAGGCGCACTCGATTGCCTGACCATGTCGCCTTGGGGGCCACGCAACCGACGCCTTCGGGGGATATCTGGCCGGGTTCACGCAAGTGGGCGTGGAGATCCTCGTCGATTTCGCTGCCAAAATGTGAGCGGTAGCTCGATCGCACAAACTCGGGATCGGCGCTCGGGCTCAGGGCTTCGGGGCGCTGGAGAGTGGCAAGGAAGCTCATAAGTCGTTCAGGTCCGTGTGCTTCGAGCAGCCACGTGACCAACTCGCCGCCCATCCAATAACCGCTGTCGCTGAGGTTCCAACCAGTGCTGATCTCGAGCAACTCATCGGCTGACGGCAGCTCATCGTCGTGAGCACAAAATGCGGGAGAAACTGCGACTGCGATACCCTCGTTGAATAGCGCGACGTTGCCACTTCGCTGGGCGCCGACGCGAGCGTGTGCCAACTCGTGAACGGCAGCTCGCTCAAAGGCGCCCGGTGAGAGCACCGCGACGGACCCGGGTCCTCGTTGCTGCGCACATGCGGCACGGCCGCGACCGCACAGCCTCCACGCGTCGCTCAACTCGAGGATCGCGACCGGAACGCGCTCATCCGACTCAGGCAGGCCAAGCTGCTCGTCGATGTGCTCGACTCCGCGGTCGAGCCGATCGATGGTCCCTGCACACACCTGATCGACGACATTGCTGGCGACGACCACGTGCTCACCCTCGTGCTCGAATGGCGGCAGCGAGCACGCGGTGGCGAGACAGACTACGGGGAGGATCACTCTCGCGGGTCCCATGGCCCAATCATATCGCTGAAGGTGAGTAAACGGGGCGTGAACTGGTCGGCGGCTTTCATGCCAAAATCGCGGCCGTGACCATGTCCGCCCACGATCTCGTGCGCCAGCTCGACCGCCTCGACCATCGCGAACGCCTCGCAATGTTGATCGATCACGGCCGCACGCTCGCGCCTGCCGAAGCCGAGACACTGGCCCGCGCGCTCATGCAGGGCGACGTCTACCGCCGCCGCTTGGCCTTGCAGCTGGCGCAGCTGCACGACGATCGTCCGCTGATCTGGCAGGCGCTGGACGACAGCTCGCTGAGCGTGCGCTGCTTCGCGGCCAAGCTGATCGGGCGCGCGGGCGCGGAGATCCCCGCGAGCGTGCTCGATCGGCTCGACGCGGTCTCGCTCGCGGTGTTGCTGCGCGAGCTGGTGCGACGACGACGAGGGTCGATCGCCGAGCCGTTGATCGAGGGCCTGCTCGCGCGCGGGCGCGTGCGGGAGGCGGCGTCGCTGCTGGCGGTCTGTCGCGAGCAGGCGATCGCGAGCTGGCTGGAGACCGTCGCGTGGCCCGACGGCGTGTGGCTGCGGCTGGCCGAGTATCGGCCGCGACTGTTGATCGCTCGCATCGAGGCGCTGTTCGGCGGCGAGCGGCCCGATCTCGTGTGGCATCGCTTCGACGCGAACGTGTGGGCCAAGCTCGCGCGGCGCGAGCCGGCGGTCGTGGCCGGGTGGATCGATCGCCACGCCGACGCCGAGTCGCTGCCGGCCAGCGTGGTGAAGGCGTTGCCCCAGCTCGTGCGCTGGTCGCCTGCGTGGGTGGTCGACACGCTCGCGCGGCGGATCGCGTGGGTGACCCAACAGGGCCTGCCCGCAGGGCTGCCCACGCGCGCGCGCCAGGTCGACGACGCCGGCTTGGCGCCGCTGTGTCGGGGCCTCGCTCGCACGGCGCCGGGCTTGCTCGGTCAGCTGCTCGCTCGCCTGCCGCACCCGCGCCGCGCGACGCTCTTTCAGATCGCGATCGAGCCGCTCGAGACCGCACGCATCGAGTGGCCGACCAGCCTTCTCGCGATCCTGCCCACGCCGCTACGCGATCGCGAAGCGGCGCGCATGCTCGGCCTGACTCGCGCACAGACGGACGGCAGCTGGCGACGCGAGCTGCTCGGTCTGCGGGCGGTCGAGCACGCACGCGCGGAGCTCGAGCGCGAGGGTCGGGCGGCGCAGGCCAACGAGCGCGCCGAGGCTCACGTGGCGCTGATCCGCAGCAGCGCGCGCTCGGGTGCGGGCATGAGCGAGACGCTCGCGTGGCTGCAACGTCGGGTCCGCAACGAGCAGGATCCCGTGCGCCTGGTCGTGCTCGGGGCGCTGGCCGAGGTGCCGGGCCACCGCTTCGCGGAGCCCACCGCGCTCGACAGCGTGATCGCGCCGATCTTCGACGCGCGCGACACCTCGTACCCGACCCGCAGGCACGCGGCTCAGATCGCACATCGCCTGATCATCACGCACGCCACCGATCCGCGCTCACCCATGTTCGCGCTCGGGCTCTCGATCCTCGAGCGCCTCGCCGGCCAGGCCGGCACGCTCGATCTGCCGCGGCTCGATCGCAACCTCCCGCGCGGCGCCGAGCTGGCGATCGTCGAGGTGATGCTGTCGTGGGTGCAGGGCGCCCAGAAGCGTCAGCAGGAGGATCACGTGTTTCGCCTGTGGGCCGTGCTCGGCAAGCGGGCGTGGCGGGTGACTGCGCTGAGCGAGCTGCTGCACGAGATGCTCTGGCGCGGCTACAAGAACAACGCGGCGTGGACGGCCCAGCTGTGGCTGCAAGATCCTCGCACGCGAGACGAGCGGGTCCGCGAGCTGGTCGAGCGCGATCGATCGGCGCTCTACCTGTGGCCGGTCCTGCAGCACTGCCACCGTCGTCGCCAGACGCTGCTCGCCGAGCGCTTCACCGACAAGGCGCCGCGGGGGCGCTTTCACGACGGCAAGGTCGTGATGATCCCGATCCTCTATAAGGGTTTCCAGCGCTGGACGACCGCGCTGCAGCGCCAGTACGTCGAGCTGCTCACGCAAGCCGAGGCCGAGCCCAAGCGGTTCTCGCAGACGCGCGCGGGGTTGATCGGTCTGCGAGCGCGCGTGCCGATCACTCGCGTGTCGGACCTCGCGAGCGCGATCGCTTCGTCCGACGTCAACACGCAAGAGGCCGCGCTCGGAGCCGTGGTGCGCGTCGATGATCCTGCGCCCGCGCTGCCGATCCTGCTCGAGCACCTCGACGGCGATCGAGCGCGCGTGGCCATGTACGCGATGCCGCGACTGGCTCGGCTGCTGCCGCGCGATCGCATCGTCGAGGCGCTGGCCGAGCTGCTCGGGCGACCGCAGCTCAAGGTCACCGTGCACAAGGAGGCGCTGCGGCTGCTCGGGCAGCTGGCCACGCCGCGGGCGATCGGGCTCGTGCGTGCGGCCTGGGCTGCGCCTCTGCACCGCGACGTTCGGATCGCGGCCATGCACGCGGCGCGCTCGTTGCTCGAGCAGGCCGACGCGTGGACGATCCTCCGCGAGGCCGCTCGCGATCCGGATCCGGACGTCGCGCGTGCGCTGGTCGAGGTCCCGCTCGCCTCGATCGCGGACGTGCACCGCTCGCGCTACCTGAACGCGATGCTCGGCGTGGCCGATCACCCGAGCGCCAGCGCTCGCGCGGCGCTGTTTCAAATGCTCGCGGCCGCCTGGTGGACCGCCGGCGTGCGCGAGTCGATCGAGTCGGCGGCGCGCGTGATCGTTCGGCTCGACCCGATCGATCCGTGGCGAGCGGCCGCCCGCACGCTGGCCGAGGGCGCGCGCTCGAGCGATGGCCACGCGGCGATCGAGCGCTCGGTCGCCGAGCTGGTCGCGGCCGCCGATCGCGACATCGCCCCCGCGGGCGAGCGCGATCGCATCGCCCACCAGCGGCTGGTCGGCGTGATCGAGGCGCTGCTCGGTGTCCGTCACCCGCTCGGTCTCGCGTTGCTCGAGCGGCTCGCGAGCACGCTGCTGGCGATGCCGCACTGGTGGAGCCTCGGCGTGCGGCTGCGGATCGCCGCGGCGCCCAACGAGCAGCTCGGAGTCGTCGGCGCTTCGTTGTTCCACGCCGCGCCCACGCCGAGCTCGCGCGCCACGGTCGAGGACGCGTGTCGCTCGGCCGCGCAGCTGCAAGCCCGCGACTGGCAGGCCAGCGAAGCTGCGCAGACGATCGCCGATCTGCGTGAAGGCGACGCCGAGCGCTTGGCCGTCGCGCTGGTGGCCGTGTTCGGTCCGCGCTGGGGTTGGGGGGCCGAGTGGATCGCCGAGCTCGCCGAGCTGCGCGAGCATGCGGATCTCGACGTGCGCTTGGCCGCGCGATCGGTCTGGCTGGCGACGGCCTGACCGAATCAGAGCAAGTCCGAAGCGCCCCAGTCCCACAGCCGCTTGATGCCCTTGCACTGCCTGCGCAGCTCGGCCATCGCCCCGCGGTTGTCCCCGTAGGCCGGGAACACGTCGATCAGCGCGACGTCGGCCTCGAGCTTCGGCAGCAGCTTGAACGCGTCGCCGCCGAGCACCTTCACCTGCGTGCGCCCGTGCGAGGCCAGCACCGCCATCGCCCGCGGCATGATCATCTCGACCAGCTCGCGCGAGCGCTCGACCACGGTGATCTCGGTGACCGCCTGGCGCTTGCCGACCTCGATCAGCTGATGCGCGAGCCCGAGGCCGGCGATGATCACTCGGCCCTTGGCGAGCTTGGTCCCCGGTCGCAGCGTGAGCAGCTCGGCCGGGGTCAGGCTCATCCATGGAAATTTCCGCCAGCCGGTCTGCCCAGAATTCGCGGACTCGCGCTCGAACAGGATCGGGATCTCGATGTCGCCGTCGAAGATCACCGAGCCGAGCCGCTTGCCCCACCAGGTCTCGAGCGCCGCGCCGCGGCGATGCAGGCGAACGGCGTAGCGAAATTGTCCGCCCGGCGAGTCGACGAACTCACCCTCGCGCAGCTCGTCGACCTCGCGCTCGGACGGCCGCACCTCGGCGAACAGGTTGACGCTCGGATAGCTGCTCGCCTGAATGTTGAGCTCGGGCTGCCACGCCAGCTTGCGGCTCCACGGCACACAGCTCTGCAGGCGCCGCCGCCACTCGGCCTCGAGGTGGGCGCGCTGCGCCGGCGTGATCTCGACGGCCATGTAGGCATGGTACACAATCCCGACATGCGAAGGCTCGCGCCCCTCGGGTTGGTAGTGCTCGCGTTCGGTTGCAAGAGCCCCGAGGAGAAGGCGTGTATCAACACGGTGCGGCTGATCGCCGAGTCCGGCGTCACCAACGGCCGCTCGGACGACGGCAAGAGTGAGTCGGATCGGCGCGACGACTGCCTCGAGTCGCTCGGTCGCCTGCGTCAGCAGCTGCAGCCCGGCGAGGAGCAATGGTTCGCGTACCTGCGCTGCCTGACCGCCGCGCAGAGCATGAGCGCGCAGTTCGACTGCCTGGGCCCGCTGACGGCCCCCAAAGACGAACAGCCCAGCCGCTGAGCGGCCGGGCTGTTGTGCTTCGTTCGAGCGCGAGGCTCAGAAGACCCCCCACCGGGGGTCACCACGTGCGGTGGCAGTCAGCTCGCCCGTCGAGCGAGCGAAGCGAGCGGCGCAAACGAAAGCGGCCGCGGGGGGCTCAGAGGTTGCTGGCGACGAAGTCCCAGTTGACCAGGTTGTCCATGATCGTGGCGATGAACTTCGCCCGATCGTTGCGATAGTCGATGTAGTACGCGTGCTCCCACACGTCGATGGTCAGCAACGCAGTCTTGCCGTGGCGCATCGGCGTGTCGGCGTTGCTGGTGGTCATGATCTCGAGGCCCTTGTCGCCCTTGACCAGCCAGCCCCAGCCCGACGCGAACTGGTTGGCGGACGCGGTGCTGAACTTCTCCTTGAAGTCGGCGTAGCTGCCGAACGCGCTGGCGATCGCCTTGGCCAGCTCGCCGCTCGGCTCACCGCCGCCCTTGGGCTTCAGGCAGTTCCAGAAGAAGGTGTGGTTCCACGTCTGCGCGGCGTTGTTGAACAGCGGACCGTCGCTGCCGCGGATGATCTCCTCGAGCGACTTGTCGGCCCACGGCGTGCCTTGGATGCCGGCGTTGAGCTTGGTCAGGTACGCCATGTGGTGCTTGCCGTAGTGGTACTCGAGCGTCTCGGCGCTCATGTACGGCTGGAGGTCGTCTTTGGCGTAGGGGAGGGGTGGCAGTTCGAAGGGCATCGGCGGATCTCTCTGGGGTTGGCGGAAGGGGTGGGGGGACTATTGCCCTGTGCTCAGCGCGGATCAAGCGGCCTGCTGCTCGGCGAACTTTTGGTCATTTTGTTAACCAGACTGCCGCCACGCCGTGGTCCAAAGTCCGGCTCGTCGGCTGCGTCGTGATCATCCTCCTCCTCGCAGCCGCGCAGCCAGGCGCCGAGCGTGCTGCGGGGGATCTCGAGCACCCGCGCGGCCCTGCGGATGCTGCCCTCCTCGTGCACGATCTGCTGCAGCAACGCGGTGTGCATGCTCGCGTAGGTGCCTCGCGGAACGCTGATCGTCTCGCTTCGCGCCCGCGGCTGCTCGACCTCGGGGATCAGCTCGGCGGGCCCGATCGGTCCGTCGGCGAGCGCGGCGGCTCGCAGCACCGCGTTGCGCAGCGCTCGAACGTTGCCCGGCCACGGATGGTTGACCGCCTCGGCCGCCGCGAGCTGCGAGATCACGACCTCACGCCCGAGCTCGGCCGAGGCCAGATCGGCGAAGTGGCTGAGCAGGATCGGGATGTCCTGGCGCCGCCGGCGAAGCGGCGGCAGCTCGAGCTCGACCACGCTGAGGCGGTGAAACAGGTCTTCGCGAAATTGCCCGGCCACGACCATCGCCGCGAGATCGCGGTGGGTCGCGGCCACGATCCGACATGTGATCGTCACCTCCTGATCGGAGCCGACCGGGGTCAGCCGACGGGTCTCGAGCACGCGCAGCAGCTTGGTCTGGGCCGACAGCGGTAGCTCGCCGACTTCGTCGAGGAACACCGTGCCGTTGGCCGCTCGCACGAACGCGCCGGCGTGATCGCGGTGCGCCCCGGTGAACGCTCCGCGGCGATGACCGAACAGCTCCGACTCGAACAGCCCGTCCGGGATCGCCCCGCAGTTGAGCGCGACGAAGGGCCCCTCGCGGTGCTCGCTGAACTCGTGCAGGGTCCGGGCCGCGAGCTCCTTGCCGGTGCCGGTCTCGCCGTGGATCAGCACGGGCAGCGGCAGCAGGGCCAGGCGCTCGAGCTGGCGTCGCAGCGTGCGGATCACCTTCGAGCGGCCGATCAGGCAGTGCTGCGGCGGTGCGAGCTCATCGTCGTCGTCGGCCGCGGCGGCGAGCTCGGCCTCGCTCGCCGCCTCGTGCCGCGGATCATCGATGCGCGTGACCAGCATGCGCGCGCGACCGATCTCCACGCGCATGCCCGGCTCGAGCGTGGTGCTGCTGACCGGGACGCCGTCGACCCACGTGCCGCTGCTCGAGCCCAGATCCTCGAGCCGATAGCCGCGCGGCGTGTAGATCACCCGCGCGTGATGACGGCTGGCCATCTGGCCACCGACCCGCAGCCCGCAGTCGTGGGCCGAGCCGATCAACAGCGGCCGGCCCTGCGGCAGCGATTGGCGGCGTCCGTCGGCATGCTCGAAGGCCAGGCGGACTCCAGGGTCGGACTCTCGGGGCGGACATTCGGTGCTGCGGCGATTCATGCACAGCTTCTGTCGGCCCGCGTCCCAGCCCCTTGCAGAGTTTTTGTCGCGATTTTTCAGCGACCACGAACCTGGTGGTCGGGCTCACGCCATTGTGCCGGGGCGTGCATCCGGCGATGCTCCGCCGCATGAGCGATCCCATCCAGCTGTACGGCTACGTCTCCTTCGGCGAGCTCCCCGACGTCAGCCCCTTCGTGGTCAAGCTCGAGAACCACCTGCGGCTGGCGAAGGTGCCCTACGAGAAGCAGCTCGGCGACGTGCGCAAGGCCCCGCGCAAGAAGCTGCCGTACATCGTCCACGCCGGCCGGACCGTGCCCGACTCGCAGCGCATCATCGAGTACCTCGCGCAGCAGGGCGTCTGCGATCTCGACCACTGGCTCGATGCCCAGCAGCGCGCCGAGCTGTTCGCGTTGCGCTCGATGGTCGAGACCGATCTCTACTTCGTGATCCTGCACTTTCGCTGGCAGCTCGACGCCGGCTGGTCGACGTACAGCAAGTCGATCGGCGCGGTCCTGCGCCAGTCGGGCGTGCCGGGCTTCTTGGTTGGGCCGATCCTCCGCTCGGTCCGCAAGGCCACCGTCGAGCAGACGATCGGGCAGGGCGCCGGGCGGCGCGACACCGAGGAGAACCTCGCCCATGCGCGCGAGCTGTTCGCGGCGCTCGCGAGTTTTCTCGAGCGCCGCGACGGGCCGTGGTGGTTCGGCGACAAGCCGTCGAGCGCCGACGCGGTCCTGCACGCGTTCGTGGCCGCGACGATCGTGCCGAAGATGGGCCTGCCGATCGAAGCGCTGGCCGAGCCCCACCCGCGGCTGCGCGCGTGGTTCGAGCATGTCGACGCTCAGCTCCGGGCGACCGCTACATGAGACCCCCGCGGTCAGCCGTAGACTTAGCCATGCACGTCCGCTTCGCGTCCGCCTGACTCGCACTGCGTGCGAGTCAGGATGGGGCCCGCACGTTGTGCTCGACGGCGCGTGGTGACCCCCTACGAGGGGGTCTTTTCGTCGACGATCAAGGACCGGACCCGATCCACTCGCCGCCTTCGCTGTCGAACTCCTTCTTCCAGATCGGCACGTCTCGCTTGAGCCGCTCGATCACCTCGCGGCAGGCTCGAAACGCTTCGTCGCGGTGGGGCGCCGAAGCGGCGATGATCACCGCGGCCTCGCCGATCTCCAGCCGACCCACCCGGTGGGCGAGGGCGATCGTGCTGCCAGGGATCTCCGCCTCCACGGCCAACGCGATCGCGTCCATGCTCGCGACCGCCATCGCCGGGTAGGCCTCGTACTCGAGCCGCGTGACGATCTTGCCGCGGCTGTGCTCGCGGACGTTGCCGGTGAAGGTCGTGATGCCGCCCGCGTTGCGATGCTCGACCGCGGCGACGACCTCGGCGAGCGACAGCGGCGACGAGGTCAGCCGCGAGCGTTGGCCTCGCCGCTCGACATGCTCCGATTCCGGCCCGTCGTGCCCGCCGCTCACGGGCGGAATGAGCGCGACCTCCATCCCCTCGCGCACGAGATCGCCGTCGCTCGCGAACTCGTGATCGACCGCGATCCGACAGCTAGCGAGGCTCGGCCCAATCTGCGGGTGGGCGCTCGCCAAGCGCTCGCGCAGCTGGGCGACGGTGAGGGGCTCGTCGACCTCGACCTCGAGTTGGTCGACCCCGAGCCGCGCCCGGATCCCAGCGAACAGCAGGACTGTCAATCGCACGTGCGTCGCTCCCTTGTCTGGTTCGGATATAGTGGCGCTGCCCCGCCTCCGGCAAACTCTTTCTCGCAAGGCAAAATTCGCGATGATCGTCACCGCCTGCACCGGGGAACTACGAAATTCGATCGAGCGCGAGCCCGCTCCTATGCTCCGCCCGCATCGCTCGAATGTCGCTCCCGAGCAGCCCTCTCCCCGTGTTCACCGCTGAATCGATGACTCGTTCCGGGGCAGTCAACCGCAAGGCCCGAGCCGCGCTCGGCGACGTCGCGCACCCCGGCGCGGCGCTCGACGAGCGAGAGCTCGAGGTCGAGCAGGACTTCGCCGACGCGGAAGACTTCGAAGACTTCGAAGACTTCCATGATCTCGACGACGACGAGTACCGCGCCGACGATCACGACGACCCCTTCATCGACGACGATCACTACACCGAGCTGCCGGCCACCGAGCAGGAGGCGCTGCGCAACGAGCTGCAGGATCGCATCGGCGCCTACCTTGCTTCGGGCCGCGCGCGCGTGGTGATCACCGACAACCTGCGCACGATGATGTCGATCAAGCGCGGCCACGGGGTCTACACCTTCCGGCTCCACCACATGTTCGTCGACGCTCCGCCGGCGATCCTGCGAGCCGCGGCCGCCTACGCCGAGCGTCAGGAACGCGAGGCCAGCGAGCTGCTGCGCAAGTTCATCGACGACAACGAAGACGCGATCCGCCAGCGTCGCTCGACGCGACCGTCGACCGTCGAGGTCGAGGGCCGCCATCACAACCTCCAGCACATCTTCGACCAGCTCAACCGCGACTACTTTGGCGGCGCGATTCGGGCTCGCATCACCTGGGGCCCACGCACGCGTCGCAAGCGGGGTCGCGCCTCGATCAAGCTTGGCAGCTACACGGTCGAGGACGAGCTGATCCGCGTGCACCCGGTGCTCGACGCCGAGGACGTGCCTCGCTACTACCTCGCGTGGGTCGTCTACCACGAGATGCTGCACGAGATTCACGACATGCCCGTGGTCGACGGGCGTCGCGTCTATCACACGCGCGCGTTTCGGCAGGCCGAGGCCAAGTTCGAGCACTACGCCGAGGCGGTGCTGTGGGAGCGGACCAACCTGCACAAGCTGCTCGATCGCTGAGATGAGCTGCTCGACCGCGTATCTGGTCCGCGACGTCGACGGCGTCTGGCGGGTGCGCTGGCAAAAATACGGGCGCTGGTGCTTGCTCGACCCGAGCGATCGTGACGTCGTGCTCGAGATGATGCGCGAGCGCAGCACGCCCCTCTCTCTGCTGAGCGGACCGCCGTGGCTCAGCGGGTGGTTGTGCCGCGGCGTGTTGCTCGACATGGTCGAACGCAGGCTGCGGTTCTATGGCTGTGGGGCGGGCTCGCGGTACAGCGAAACCATCGAGCGGAGGATCGCTCGCTCACCGACATGGGGCGGTTGGGATGTGGCCTACGCGTGGGGCGGTCGTGAGGACTTCGCCGAGCTGGTGCCCGAGGCGGCGGCGCAGATCGAGCCCGAGCCGTACGAGCAGCGGCCGCTCGACGAACTCGCGGACGCGCTGCTGGAATGGGAGGACGACAGCCTGGTCGCCTGGGATCGCCAGAGCCAGAGCCTGCGCTATCGCTGGGCCTGGTGGCCCAACTTCGGCGGCTTGCTCAGCGTGATCGACGAGCGCCTCGACGTGCTCGACTTCGGCTTCGCGTATCAACCCTCGAACCCGGTGCTGCTGCCGTGGCTGCTGCACGGCGAGCCGCTGCTCGACGCGCTCGCCCCCATGACTCCGCACGCGCTGCAACACGAGCGGCAATTCGACGACGGCGTGATCATCGACAGCCCCGCGCGATGCATTCGCTACTGGTCCGGCGCTGCGATCCCGCCGCCGTTGCTCGCAAGCGTGCGTGCGGCGTGGCCCGGCTGGTCGCTCGAGCGGCTGCGGTTCGGCTACGCGGGCCACCTCGCGGCCACCGGTCGCCGCGATCCCGATGCGCTGATCCCCGACAACGAGCTCCCGCCGCCCGACTTCGACTCCGAGTGGCTGCGCGAGCGAGCCACGCTGACGCCCGACGCTCGCGGCTTGCGTTGCATCGAAGAGATCTTGGTCGCCGACTGAGCCTCGCGTGGCACAATCGGATCGGTGCATGAGGATGATGTCGCGCAGTCGCTGATCGCCGCGCTCGCCGATCAGGGCCAGCATGTCGACGACGGTCGCTTCACGCTCGACCCGGCCGTCGCGTTTCGCAAGCTGCGTGAGCACCAACTCGACGATCCGCACCGCTACGTGCTGCTGCTGATCGAGGCCGCGTGGCTGGCCGCCAATACCCTCGATCGCGCCGAGGTCCACGTCGAGCTCGGGCCGACCACGGTGGTCGAGTTCACCGCGATCCCGCTCGCACGCAACGCCCTACGCGAGCTGTTCTCGGCCGCGCTCGGTCGCACGAGCAGCCGCGAAGGCAGGATCCTGCAGCTGCTCGGGCTCGCGGCCAACAGCGCGCTCGCGCTCGAACCCAAGCGGATCGTCATCGAAGCCAGCGACGCCGAAGGGACCACGCAGCAGCTGCGGCTCGAGCCCAGCGGCGCGCTCGACCTCGAGCCCGGCAAGCCGAGCACGCCCGGCCAGATCCGGTTCATGTTCGTCGGCCGGGTGTTCTCCTCCGGTCGCACCACGGTGGAGAGAGAGCTGCTCGAGCAGCACTGTCGCTTCACTCGACTCGGGGTTCGCGTCAACCACCACCTGATCTCGCGGCGCACGCCCGTGCGCCGACACGACGGCAGCGATCCCGTCACAGGCAAGCCGAAGTCGACGAAGGTCACGCTCGAAGGCCGAGCGATCGGCATCATCGGTCCTCCGCGAGAGCCGGACGGGCCGTCCAACACGTGGATCGTCAATCGCGGCGTGGCGATCGCCGATCCGCCGTCGGCGATGCCGGGCTTGCAAGCCGTCGTCGAGCTCGATCTGCCGATGGACCTCGCCCGCAAGCAACTGCTGCAGGGCCCGGAGCTCGAGGCCGTGCGTGCGGCGATTCGTGAGGCCCGAGCACGCGTGGCGGATCCGGTACGCGCGGCCCCCAAACGCAAGCGCGAGCGAGACCGCAATCTGGCTGTCGAGATGTTGTGGTTGCTGCCCGCGGTGCTCATGGCAGTGATCGCGACGTGCATGCTCGACGGCAAGCGCGGGCATGAGCAGCCGTCGCCCAATCCGGAGCCTGTGCAGACGCTGAACGAGTGGGAGCAGGTGGAGGTGCCCAATCCCGTCGCGTCGGATCTCGCCGCGCCGCCGCGAGAGGTCGACCGCGAGTCGCTGCGCCGCGTGCTGGTCCACCACTGCTATCACGAGGCCGGGCCCGCGTGCCTCGAAGCCGCCTGGTACTACCACTACGGCTTCATCGATCCCGAAGCCCACGACGTGCCCGTGACCGACGAGGCCACGTTGCTCGCACGTGCGTGTGAGGCCGGTGTGACGCGAGCGTGTCGGCTCCGCTCCGTACCCTCGCTGCGCGAAGCCTGCGATCGTGACGCCGACGCGCTGGCCTGCTACGGGCTCGGGCTCGCCGGTCACCACCGCGACGCCGAGCAGCAATCTTCGCGCGGTGCGATCGACATCGACGCGCTGGCGGCCCTCGATCGCGCCTGCGAGCTCGATCTCGGCGACGGCTGCTTCGCCGCCGGTGTGGTGCGCTTGCGCGGCCTCGCGTGGGAAGAGGACCTCATCGACGCGCAGCGATGGTTCGCGCGTGGCTGTGCTCGCCGCCACACGCCTTCGTGTGACGCGATGCGCTTCACCGCCGAGCGCCGCGCAATCGAGCCCGATCAACGTTCGCCGCTCGAACCCGAGGATCCATCGTTCCCACGTCCGCGCGCGCCCAAGGGCTCGTTGGCTTGGACACCGTGAACGCGATTGCCCAAGCCCGACGGCCTGCGCACGCGCGTGCGCGGACTGTCGGGTTCAGTCGACTCGGATAGACTCGCGCGCGAGATGGCCAAGCTCTCGCGCAAGGAAGCCCTCGACTACCACACCCAAGGTCGACCCGGAAAAATCGCCGTGGTCCCGACCAAGCCGCTGACCAGTCAGCGCGACTTGTCGTTGGCCTATTCGCCCGGCGTCGCCGAGCCGTGTCTCGAGATCGCCAAGGATCCCAGCAAGGTCAACCTCTATACCGCGCGCGGCAACCTGGTCGCGGTGATCTCCGACGGCACCGCGGTGCTCGGTCTCGGCGACATCGGCCCGCTCGCCGCCAAGCCGGTCATGGAGGGCAAGGGCGTGCTGTTCAAGAAGTTCGCCGACATCGACGTGTTCGACCTCGAGGTCTCGGCCAAGAACGCCGACGCGTTCATCGAGTGCGTGGCCGCGCTCGAGCCCACCTTCGGCGGCATCAACCTCGAGGACATCGGCGCGCCCGAGTGCTTCTACATCGAGGCCGAGCTCAAGAAGCGCATGAAGATCCCGGTCTTTCATGACGACCAGCACGGCACCGCGATCATCTCCGGCGCCGCGCTGCTCAACGCCGCCGAGCTGACCGGTCGCAAGCTCGACGAGATCAAGGTCGTGGTCAGCGGCGCCGGAGCGTCGGCGGTCTCGTGCTCGCGCTTCTACATCAAGCTCGGCGTCAAGCCCGAGAACTTGGTCATGTGCGACAGCAAGGGCGTCATCCACAGCGGTCGCACCGATCTCAACGACATCAAGCTCGAGTTCGTGCGCGAGACCTCGGCGCGCACGCTGGCCGACGCGCTCGACGGCGCCGACATGCTGCTCGGCCTCTCGGTCGGCGGGCTCGTCACGCCCGACATGATCACCAAGATGGCCGCCAACCCGATCATCTTCGCGCTCGCCAACCCCGAGCCCGAGATCCCCTACGACGTCGCCCGAGCGACCCGCCCCGACGCGATCGTCGCGACCGGCCGCAGCGATCACGACAACCAGGTCAACAACGTGCTCGGCTTCCCCGGCATCTTCCGCGGAGCGCTCGACGTGCGCGCGACCCAGATCACCGAGGAGATGAAGGTCGCCGCCGCGATGGCGCTCGCCGAGCTCGCGCGCAAGGACGTGCCCGACGTCGTCAACCAGGCCTACAGCCAGGAGTACAGCTTCGGGCGCAACTACATCATCCCGAAGCCCTTCGATCCGCGCGTGATTCAGTGGGTCGCGCCGGCCGTGGCCAAGGCGGCGGTCGAGGGTGGGGTCGCGCAGATCGAGTTTGACGAGGCGGCCTACCGCGAGCGCATGCGGACGCTGCTCGGCGGCTCGACGGCGGTGATGCGTCGCTTCGTCCGTCGCGCCCAGCAACAACCCAAGACGATCGTGTTCCCCGAGGGCGAGGACCCGCGCATCCTCGAGGCCTGCCGCATCATGATCGACGAGCGCATGGGTCGGCCGGTCCTGCTCGGCAACGAGGCCAAGATCCGCGAGATCATCACGCGCCAAGACATCGAGCTCCCGGCCGGCGCCTACGAGATCGTCGATCCGCACCTCGACCCGCGCCTGCGCAGCTACGCGCAGGCCTTCTATGAGAAGCGCCAGCGCAAGGGCGTGACCATGCATCTCGCCGAGATCCTCATGCGGCGCAACAACTACTTCGGGACCATGATGGTCGAGCGCGGCGACGCCGACGGCGTGGTCTCGGGCGTCAACTATTCGTACCCGGAGACCATTCGCCCGGCCCTGCAGATCGTCGGTCTCGCGCCCGGCGTGCGGCGGGTCGCGGGCATGTACTTGATGCTGCACAAGCGCGGCATCCTGTTCTTCGCCGACACCACCGTGAACCTCAACACCGACGCCGAGCTGCTCGCCGACGTCGCCGAGATGGTCGCCGACGAGGCCCGCAACACCTTCGATGTGGTGCCGCGCGTGGCGATGCTGGGCTACTCCAACTTCGGCTCGGCGGCAGGCAAGACCAGCGACAAGGTCGCGCGCGCGACCGCGATCCTGAGCGCTCGCCGACCAGACTTGCAGGTCGAGGGCGAGATCCAGGCCAACGTCGCGCTCGACTACAACCTGCAGCGACACAGCTACCCGTTCACGCGCCTCGAGGGGCCCGCGAACGTGCTGATCTTCCCGAACCTCGAGGCCGGCAACGTCGCCTATAAATTGATCCGCGAGCTCGGGGATGTGCCCGCGGTCGGGCCCGTGCTGCTCGGGATGGCCAAGCCGATTTCCGTGCTCGAGCGCGACTGCACGATCGACGCGGTCGTGCACATGATCGCGCTGACGGTCGTGCAGGCGCAGAAGGTCGGCGCGGCCGAGGGCTGATCGTCGAGCCGAAAAAATTCATCTGGTCGGCGCCTCAGGATCCACCCAGAGGTGTGACGCGCCGGATATTTCACGTAACGCTCGCGCTGGTTGCGCCCCTGGGTTGCTCAGCCGAGAGTGGCGATTCCAGGTACGACTCGTTGAACACCGGGGCCTCCTTGGGGTCCGACGGCATCAGTGACGAATCGGCGGATGACTCGGACGAGACCGAGGAGGGAGACACCGGGCCCAAGCTCGACGCCGACGAAAACATGGACGTCTGCGACTCGATCCTCCCCGCGACCGTGCGCGACTTCAAGGGCTTTGGCGAGAACGGCGGCCACACGGACTTCGAGATCTCGGCGCGCGGAGTCATTCACAACGGCGAGGTCTACACGGGTTGGAACGACGTCGGCTGCGGCCTGGTCGAGCCGTCGCTGGGCGCCGACCACAAGCCCGTGTTCTACGCTGGGCCGCCCGACGTGGCCGACGGTGGCCCACAGGTCAAGCATGGCGTGGGGCGACAGCAGCGGGTGGTATCCGGCCCTGGCTGTTGGCCTTCGACGAACGGCGTGTGCAACGTCGGTACCTGCCAACCGTGGGTGTTCGACCCTCCGACCTACGAGATCGAGAGCACGACGACTTTCGACCAGTGGTACAACAATGCCGCGGGCGTCAACATGGCGTTCGAGATCGACTTGGAGTTCGAGGAAGATACGCCCGGCTCCGGTATCTACGTCTACGACAGCGCCGCCTTCTTTCCGCTCGATGGCATGGGGTTCGGGAACACCCCCGACGAGGCCCACAACTTTCATTTCACGACTGAAGTCCACGTCTTGTTCGAATACGAAGCGGGGCAAGTCTTCACGTTCCGCGGCGACGACGACCTGTGGATCTTCGTCAATGGCGTACTGGCCTTGGACATTGGTGGCCTGCACGAGGCGCTCGAGGGGACCATCGACTTCGACACCCTGGCGTCGGCGCTCGGGATCACGCCGGGCGAAATCTACGAAATGGACATCTTCCACGCCGAGCGGCAGACGGACGAATCAAACTTCCGAATCGAGACCAACATCCGCTGCTTCACGCCCAACCCGGTCGAATAGCTTCGTACCGAGATGCGCGCCCAATCCTACTACTAGCAGGCCATTTTCGCGCATCGTGTCATCGTCGGTCGGCCTGGTGGCAAGGGTGGGGCATGACCCACCAGCGCCCCCGCTTCCTCGATCGCCTGACCCCCGCCATCGCGTTGACGCTGTCCCTGCTCACGAGCGGGCTGCTCGGCTGCGACGCCGAGCCGGCCTCCGACCTCGACACCGAGCTCGCCGACGCGGGCGACGACTCCGATGATTTTCGCAGCGTGGAGCAGGTCGCGGCCGCGATCAGCCAAGACGCGCTGTTCCAACAGATGCTCGCCAAGTCGGTCGAGCTGACCGTGCAGCGGACCGTCGCGCAGATGCAGACGACCGACGAGGACCTCGACGCGTTTGCGCGCACGATCAGCAATCCCAACTACCCGACCGAAGAGATCGACCTCGACGAGTTCGCCGAGGCGACCGGCATCGACCGAGCGCTCATCGACCAGCAGATGGCGCTCGCGCAGCAGCTGATCGGCAAGTACCAGCTCGGCGGCTACTCCTCCACGCAGATCGAGACCGTGTTCTCGCTGGCCGCGGCGAGCGAGGCAAGCCAGAGCTACATCAAGGGCGCGATCGAGTACGAGCTCGAGCAGCTCGACGAGCCAATCGACACGGAGGTCGATCAATGCGAGGCGCTCTGCGCAGCGCAGTATGCCGTCGCCGTCGCGATCGGGCTGCAGGCGTACCTCGCAGCGCTCGCGGCTGCGACCGTGGCCGGGCCGGTCGGGCCGATCCTCGCCGCGGCGGCCACTGCCACGTACTTCTACGCGCTCGCAAAAGCGCAGGGCGAGCTGGACGACTGCAACGCGATCTGCAACGGCGAGATCCCGACCGACGAGGAGTGTCTGCAAGACTCGGACTGCGCCGCCAACCAGTACTGCTGGACGGGTGTGCTCGGCATCGGCGAGAACGAGTGCCGACCCGAGAAGACCCAGGGCTCGACCTGCTCGCGCCACGGCCAGTGCATCTCGGGCTGCTGCAAGCTGCACGTGTGGACCAACCCGTTCAGCAAGACCTGCCGCCCGGCGGACGCCTGCGATTGAGTTGTTGATGCTGCGCATCGACAACATCCGCCATCAACGCGAATAGGGCATTCGAGAGGTCGTCGATCGAGAACGGCTTCGGCAAGAGGCGGCTTCGTTCCGGCCATTCGCCGCGGTGGAACGCCGCGTCGCGTGTGTAGCCCGTGACGAACAGGACGGGCACGTCGGGTCGCGTCCGACGCAGCTCGAGCGCGAGCGCACCGCCGTCCATGCCGGGCATCACGAGATCGGTGACGACCACGTCGAACGGACGCAACGCGACCAACGCGAGCGCCTGACTAGCGTCGGCCGTCGCGTGGACCGAAATCCCGAGCTCCTCGAGCATGCATGCGGTGGTCACACGAACTTGGTCGTCGTCCTCCACCAGAAGCGCCGAACGGCCCCCGAGCGACGGTTGGGCCGCGCGAGATGCCCTTCTCTCCGTCGACTGCAGCTCGTTGGAATCGACGGCGGGGAGAAGCACCTCGAACCGTGCGCCTTTTCCAACCGTGCTCTCCACATGCACGCGCCCACCGGCCTGCTCGACGATTCCGTACACCGTAGCGAGGCCGAGCCCCGAGCCCTTGCCTGCCTCCTTGGTGGTGAAGAACGGCTCGAAGATGTGGGCCTGGACGTCCGGATCGATGCCTTCGCCAGTATCCGTCACGGCGAAACCCACGTACGAAACGTCGGGTCGCGCGAGCCTTGGGCTCGGCGGCGGCACGCGGAAGGTCTCCACGTAGATGGAGCCGCCGTCCGGCATCGCGTCGCGGGCGTTCGTGACGAGGTTCATGAGCACCTGCTCGAGTTGGCCGCGGTCGCCCCGGACAACGCACTCGTCGCTCGCGTAGCGCGTCACCAGACGCCAACGCTCCCCCACGATCCGTTCGAGCAGGGAGAGTGAGTCGCGTACCACGTCATTCACCTCCACCGCGGACGGGGAAGCAATCTGCTGCTTCGAGAACGCCAAGAGCTGCGCGGTGAGCCCGGCGGCGCGATCGCATGCGTCGGATATCGCATCGAGCTGCTGGTCCGCGTGTGGCGAGGCCTCGATCGTATATGTGAGCAGCGACGACGCGCCGAGGATCACGGTCAGCAGGTTGTTGATGTCGTGCGCGACTCCGCCCGCGAGCCGGCCGAGGGCCTCCATGCGGCGTTGTTCTTGGAGTTTCTGCTCGGCCAGCTGCTGTTTGGTGAGGTCCTGCACGATGGTCGTGAAGACCTTGCGATCGACCATTTGTGCGTGGCCGAGCGAGACGCGTGCCGTGAACTTCGAACCGTCGCTCCGGAGGCCCGGAAGTTCGTGCGCCCCGTCCGGCGGGTCGAACCGAGCGTCCCGGAACCACGCATCGACCGACAGCAGCTGGGCGACACTCACGCCACAAAGGTCCGACGCCGCATAGCCGAAGAGACGCTGGGCCTCCACGTTGGACGTCTGCACGCGACCGCGCTCGTCGAGCGTCAGCATGGCCTCGGGAGCCGCGTCCAACGCGTTGCGCATCTCGGCCTCGCGCTCGCGGGTCGCTGCGAGTTCGCGATCGCGTTCGGTGAACTCGAGGACCATCGAGACGATGCCGAGGAGCTCGCCGTCGGGTGAGTGGAGCGGTGCGTTGTGCCAGCGGCAGTGCAGCACGCGTCCGTCCTTGGTGACGTTCTCGTTGTCGCTGTGCGTCCGCGTGGCGTCGCCCGCGACCGACCCGTGCACGCGCCGGAGCACACCGGCCTGCGCACTGGGCACGACGGTCTCGCCGGGCGTCTTGCCGAGCACCTCGGCCTCGGTAAATCCGAAGATCCGCTCGCAAGCCGCGTTCCAGAACACGGCGCGGAACTCGGGGTCCGCGATCGCACAGCCGAGCGGGATCTGTGAGAGCACGGGCCGACAGCTCTCCACCAGGTGAGCGAGGCTCCCCTGAGGAGAATCGGCCGAGATCTTCGCCATGGTTCGAAGCCTATCCTGGTTCGCTCGCAGTGCACCCGACCCCGGGCGACGGCGCCGGCGGTGCGTGCACGTGTTAGCGCGTCCGGTCGCGGCAAGCGGGACTCAGCCCTGCGGATCCGGCTTGCAGATCGAGCCACCCTCGATCTGCGCGTTCGTGCGGAAGGTATTGAGCGTCTCCCAATTGGGCTGCTCGAACTGCGGGATGGTCCCGTCCTCGCGCACGTTGGTCACGTGATAGGTGTGCTGATTCCAGATCCGCCGGGCCTGAATCCAGCGATCCTCGACGTCGCGGATCACCTGCACGGTCGGCGCGGTCTGATTGTTGTCGAAGCCTGCGTCGGAGACCACGACGATCTCGGCCGAGCCGTCGTTGTCGACGTCCGCGACGATCGGGTACTCGGCCAGCGTTCGAGCGCTGCGCGGGACCGTCAGCAGCGGCATGCCGGCGCCGTCGAAGATGTGCAGGTTCTGCTCGTCGGCGTACATCGCCTCGGCGATGCCGTCGCCGTCGAAGTCGAACGCCGTGCCGCCGGCCCAGCCGCTCGAGTCGATGACCGGGGCGCTCCACAGCACGCTCGGCGTGGTCTCGTAGACCGAGTAGACGGTGCTCGAGCTGACCGCGAACTCGGCCACCTGATCGCCGTCGAAGTCGTGAATCGCGGCCGGACGAAACGCCGGTGAGGTCCCGCCGGGATGCGCGTTGAGATACTTGGCCGTGCCGTCATGCTCGAGCACGCTCACTCCACCATCGTGGCTGATGAGGATCTCGGGCTGCGGATCGTTGTCGAGGTTGCCGACCTGCGGGAAGCCGGCGACGACGCTGGGGTTGGCATAGAGCTGGGTGCCGTCGTGGTGGTAGGCGCTCTGCCCGAGCACGACCTCGAGATCGCCGTCACCGTCGAGATCGGCCGCGGTCACGGCCGTGTTCGCTGGTGAGCCGGACTGCGGCGGCGCGACGAACACGGTGTTGCCGAGGTGATCGACGACGATGCGATCACCCATGATCTCGACGTCGCCGTCATTGTCGAGATCGGCCAGCGCGATCGAGCCGCCCTGGCTGTGCTGCCAGATCGCGTCGTTGGTCCACTTGAGCGTGCCGTCATGCTCGAACGCGACGATCTGGCCGCCGCCCGAGAAGCCCGGCCCGATCGCCGCGACGATCTCCGGCACGCCGTCATCGTCGATGTCGCCGATCGCCGGGGTGATCGACCACGCCACATTGGTCGGCACCTGAAAGTGCAGCTGCCCGGTCGCGCCGTCGAGCACGTAGATATGTGCGTTGTTGGGGAACGCGGTCGCGACCACGACCACATCGGGGATGTCGCACAGATCGATCTCGCCGTCCTCGTTGTCGTCGGTCAGGTTCGCAACCAGGGCCGGGACCAGCGACTCGACCTCGCCGTCGGGGCCCCACCAGTCCCACTGAATGTCGGGCTCGAACGCGTCGGGCGGGGCCGTCTCCTCGCAATCGCCGACCGCGTTCATCTCGTCGACGACCTTGCACAGCTCGCCGGGACCACCGGTGTCGGCGCTGTCGGGCAGCGGGGCCATGTCGAACTTGACCGGCTCACCGTCGCCGTCGCCCGGATCGCCGTCGCCCGGATCGCCGTCGCCCGG
>DATLLB010000388.1:0-4722 GCA_035538075.1 Enhygromyxa sp. | reverse complement strand
GTGCCCTGGGGAACGTCCGGCTCTTCGGGCGGCGGGGCAGCCGAAGCGAGGCTGGGCGCGAGCAGGAGCGTGGCGATGGCGAGTGTGGGGACGAGTTTGAGATGCGGCATGAGATCACCCGCATCTCGTATATCGCTACGTGGAAAATGGGCATGTCGCGCCGCAGACTTTTCCGGCGGAGCGAAATGCAAGCTCCCGGCGAAGCGGGCGCGACGTCGAATCAGAAGAAACGATAAACCAGCGAGAATGCGGTGATCGTGTCGAGCTTGCGAATGTTCGGCAGCGGATCGTTCTCGTAGCGCAGCGTGAAGGTGACCGAGAACGATAGCCGCTCGACCAATTGCGTATTGAGGGCCGCGATGTAGTTGAGGCGGAAGCGACGGGCGACCAGCACGCTCTGCAGATACTCGAGGCCGGTGTCGAAGCTGACCTTGTCGGACAGCTTGTTGGAGTAGCCAGCGAACAGGCGCACGGCGTGGTTGATCAGGAATTTGTCGATCTCCGGATCGAGCTGGGTGTCGCCGTCCATGTCGAGCACCGGGTTGCCGTCGGCGTCGAGCAACGTGCGAGACTCGTCGGTGCGCAGGTCGTACTGGAAGTCGTAGCCGGCCTCGAACCACAGGCGGTGCTTGGGCTTGTTGATCGCATAGAAGGCGAAGCCCGGATCCACGTTCATGCGGTAGACGAGGCCCTGAAACGTGTCGTGGCGGCCGGTGACCTGCAAGAACGCGGTCCAGTCGCGGGCGAAGAACACGTCGTAGCGGGTCAGGCCCTGCACGTTGCCGACCGTGCTCTCGTAGCGGTCGGAGTCGGGCACCCCGGTCGCGCCGTAGTTGCCGGCGACCGAGGCTCCGAACTGATGAATGGTTCGGCGCAGGCGAAAGTTGGAGAGACCGGTGGCCGCGAGCGTGCGCGAGTTGCCGGTGCTGAAGATGCCGCCGAGCGAGATGTCGAATTCGGTCGCATCGTTGGCGTGCGGGTCGGTGGCCGCTTCTTCGGCGGCGACCTCCTTGGAGGTGACGAACTTGTCACCGGTGCCGAGCTCGGTCGAGCCCGAGCTCGCGGCGTCCTGCTTGGCGGTGCCTTCCGGCACGGCCGGATCCTCGGGCGGCGGCGCAGCGACGGCGAGCTGGGGCGCGAGCGCGAAGGCGAGGGTGAGCGTGAGCGTGGGGACGAGGTTTTTATGGAACATGGCTACGCGACTGGGCTACGCGACTGGTTGTTAGTTGGGACGCCAAGAGTCATTTCACGGATTCGATCGCAACGACTTCGAACTGCCCGAGCGAGATCATGGCCAGCACGTCGACGACGTCGAGCTCGAGGTGGCCGGAGCTGACGCTGCTGGTTCCGGCGGTGGGATCGACCTCGTGCCAGCGCGTGCCGTCGTGCCAGGCCGCCCACGCGTGCGCGACCATCTCGTCGCCGCTCGCGGCCATGCCCTCGCGCAGCTCGGCCGGGATCCCGGCGGCGCGCAGCAGGGTGACGGTCAGCAGCGCGTACTCGGTGCAGTCGCCCTCGCCACGCTCGAGCACGGTCACGGCGTCGAGGCTCGACGGAGTGATCTCGTACTTCACCTTCTCGTGCACCCACTTGACGATCGCTTCGGCCGTGGCCGCGTCGTTGCCCGCCACGCGCAGCTGGTTGGCGACGTCGCGGATCTTTTGGTTCTCGGACAGGATCTCGCCGTCGGAGCCGAGCCTGCGATCGCGCTCGTCGCTGGTCAGCGGGTGGCTGGCGCTGCTCGGGATCGCGGTCGAGGGCAGCACGGTCAGGCGCAGCTCGTCGGGCGCGAGCAGCTCGACGCTGATGCGCGGGTTGTGCTTGGGCACCGCCGTGCGGGCGAACTGCTCGGCGTCGTGGACCTTGATGCGGTAGCGCAGCGGTGCCGCGGTGTCGGCCTGGGTGAGCCGACGCGGGAGCTTGCTGGCGTTGCCGACCTCGGGGCTCGCCAGCCAGCGATCGATCAGATCGAGCTCCTCTTCGGACTCGGCCAGGTTGAGGGCCACGGTCGCGGTCAGGCGCCCTTCGTCGGAGCTGGCCCCCGTCCAAGCGCCGCTGAGCTCGACGTGATCGACGAGGCCGATCATGGTCGCGATGATGCGCAGGTAGTCGCCACGACGGCCGCCGTCGTAGCGCTCGGCCAGCGCACGCACGACCGCGGCGGCGCGCTGACCATCGAGCGCGAAGCGGGCGAAGGGGCGGGTGCCGTCGCTCGGCTTGGTGAGCGCAGGGCCGGCCTTGACGTCCTCGGCCAGCGCGCGCGTGGACGCGATGATCAGCGCGTCGTCGCGGGTCTGCCAGATCAGGCCGTCTTGCTCGACGAGCTCACCGGCGGCGGGCAGCGGCGCGCCCTCGGTCTTGATCGCCTTGCGCAGGGTCGCGTCGAGCGGCAGCACCAGCACCCAGCCTTGCCAGAGCGCGTCGCCGGGCTGCGGGTACCAGCCGAGCAACACCGCGGGCGCGGCCTCGGCCAGGGCGTAGGGCGGCAGCTTGTCGTCGGGACCGAGGCCGCACTTCTGCGCGGGCTTGTTGGCGGGCGCGGGTGCGTTGGCGGACGTGGGCGCAGGTGCGGGGCTGCTCGGAGTACCGGCTGGGGTCGACGGAGGTGCGCCATGCTTGGCGCAGCGCTCGAGCTCGGCGTCCTCGAAGTACTCGCGCAGCGCGTCGGGCTTCAGCGCGAGCGCGGCCGCGGCCACGTGCTCGTCGGGCAGCAGTGCGTCGAGCCCTTCGATCTCGCCGATCGCCCGGCGATCGCCCGAGGCGGTGGCCGAGAACTCGATGCCCTGGTTGTCGAGCACGACCTCGAGCGCGAGCGAGGGCAGCCCGAAGCTCTCGCTGAAGTCGACCGCCTGCAGAGCCACGCCGTCGCGCCAGCCGGCCACGGCCTCGGCGAAGCGATCGTCGCTGGCCAGCACGCCGACGCCACGCGGAGCCTCGCGCAGCAGCTGCTCGGCCAGGTTGACGCCAGCGAACACCAGCAGGCGATCGCCGAGGAACATGTAGTGCTCGGAGTCGACGACGATCCGGTTCTCGTGGATCTCGACGGTCGCGTAGTACTCGACCTGGTGTCCGGCGACGGTCCGAACCATGCGCAGGCGCTCGGCCGCGACCTGCGGTGACTCGTCGGGCTCGAGCTCGTCCTCGGGCGCCTCGATCAAGGAGTGCAGCGTGACCGGCAGCGAGCCGAGCAGCATCGGCAGCCCGGCGAACTCGGTGGCCAAGCTCAGCGGCAGCGAGACGCCGGCGTCGTCACCGAGCTCGCGGGTGGCGAGGTTGCTGAGCACGGCGGCACGATCGGCGACCGTGGCCGAGCACACGAAGCCGGCCGAGCCCTTGGGCGAGACGCACTCGATCGGCTGGGTGAGATCGAACCCGCCGTCCTCGCCCAGCTGCGCGAGCGTGCCCTGCAGCAGCATGTCGTAGATCAGCGTGCGGACCAGGTAGGCGTCGGCGGGGTTGGCCGGCGCGAGCCGACGCAGCAGCGCCTCGAGGCTGCTCGCGAACAGGCCGGCGTTGCCGACCCGCACGTATGTCCAATCGCGACCGGGGACCAGCTCGGCGAGCGAGGCCTTGCTGATCTCGTCGAGGCTGCGCGGCTTGGGCAGCGCTCGCACCTCGCGAACCCACAGCTCGTGGCGTTCGCTGCCGGTCGGGAGCGCCTGCTTGCTCAGCAGCTTGCGGCCCTTCTCGTGATCCTCGGCCATCTCCTCGATGGCCTCGCGCACGTCCTCGGCTCGCTTCGGGCGCTTGTCGGCGGGCTCGAGCTTCACGGCCGCGGCGAGCTTGGTCAGGCGCGTCGAGTCCTTGCCGTCGAGCAGCCGCGCGAGCGACCAGGCGAGATCGAGCGCGAGCCCGCGAGTGTTCTCGTCCTCGATGCCGTCGGCGATCAGCTTGTCCGCGCGCGCGCGCAGGATCTCGAGGTTCTCCGCGCCGGGGATGTCCATCAGGCTGCGCGCGGCCAGCAGCGCGTCCTTGGCCTCGCCGTCGCGCACGACCTCGCGCAGACGCTCGACCTCGGTGCGGCTGACGGTGCCGGTCGCCGGAGTCCCGAGCGTGCCGAAGTAGTCCATCGTCGCGCTCGCGGCCAGAGCCAGCGCGCGCAGCCGGGCGTCGCGACGACCGAGCATCTCGCGGGTCAGCGCCAGCGCTTGATCGTCGGGCAGCGCGGCGATCACCTGCAGCAGCCCGAACGCTGGGCGCTCGCCGTAGGTGGTCAGCGTGGGGTTGGAGACCGCGGGCAGCTGCTCTTGGTAGAGCACGCGGCGGGTGTCGGTCACGACCTGCTCGGCGTGGGTCTTGGCGGCCGCGCGACCGAACTCGTGCACGGCGGCGTCGTCGTCGAGGAGGGTGACGAACGCGAGCCGAGCGGCCTCGGGCGCCGCGGGGGTCGTGCAGGCCAGCAGCGCGCGGCGCTGCTGCGGCTCTCGGGTGGCGAGGAACAGATCGAGCAGCAGCTCGGCGCGGGCGTCCGCAGCCAGCTGGGCCAGCGCCGGATCGCTCAACGGGCAGACGCTCGCGCCGTCCGGCGGGACCGCGCCGAGCAGCTCGCGGCCGCGCCAGCGGATCGCGTCGGTGGGCAGCGGGCGGCCGGAGCTGCGCAGACCCTCGGCGGCCGCGGCCGACATCGACCAGTCGAGCGGACGGAAGCTCTGTCGCAGCAACACCAGCTGCGGCACGAAGGCCTCGAAGTCGTCGGGCGTCGAGCCGGAGATCAACACGAAC
>DATLLB010000387.1:0-3052 GCA_035538075.1 Enhygromyxa sp. | reverse complement strand
CTATTGGGCGGCCCACCATCGCGCCCATGGCATGCGCGGTCCGCGGCGTGACAGCCACGACAGCTACATCAAGGCGGCTCTGGGCAGCATCTCGACGCGCTCGCACGCGCAGGCGTCCGCGCCGTCATCTGCGGTCGTGCGCTCTACGAACACAGCTTCACCCTCGAGGAGGCCCTCAACAAATGTTGAAACGCCGCATCATCCCCTGCCTGGACGTCAAGAACGGTCGCGTGGTCAAGGGCGTCCACTTCAAGGGCCTGCGCGACGCCGGCGATCCGGTCGAGGCTGCGCGCGCCTACGATCGGCAGGGTGCAGACGAGCTGTGCTTGCTCGACATCACCGCCACGACCGAGGGCCGCGAGACCTTCGTCGACGTGGTCCGCAACGTCGCGCCGCAGATCTTCTGTCCGCTCACGGTCGGCGGCGGGGTTCGTCGTGAAGACGACGTCCGTCGCTTGCTGGCCGCGGGCGCCGACAAGGTTGCGATCAACTCCGCGGCCGTCTCTTCGCCGCCGCTGATCAGGAAGCTCGCCAAGCGCTACGGCAGTCAGGCGATCGTGGTCGCCGTCGACGTCAAGCGCATGCCTGCGCTGCCGCGCGACGAGGAGCCGCTCTACGAGGTCGTGATCCACGGCGGCACGCGCTCGACCGGGCTCGAGGCCATGCGCTGGTGCGAGCAGGTCGCCGAGCTCGGCGCGGGCGAGATCTTGCTGACCTCGATGGACAAGGACGGCACCCGCGACGGCTACGATCTGTGGGTCACGCGAGAGGTCGCTCGTCGCGTGCCCGTGCCCGTGATCGCCAGCGGCGGCGTGGGCTCGCTCGAGCACCTCCGGCAGGGGCTCGCGCTCGGCGAGGGCGAGGCCGATGCTGCTCTCGCCGCGTCGATCTTCCACTTCGGCCTCTACACGATCGCGCAGGCCAAGCAGTACCTGACCGAGCACGGCATCCCGGTGCGTCCGCCGGAGCGTCCGCGGGCCTGACACGATGACCGTCGACGAGCTCTGGTCGTCGCTCGCTCCGAGTGCGGATGGCTTGGTCGCCGCGATCGTCACGCACGCCGATGACGGTCGCGTGCTGATGCTCGGCTACATGAACCGCGACGCGCTCGCGGCCACGCTGTCGACTCGCAAGATCACCTTCTTCAGTCGCTCCAAGCAGCGGCTCTGGCAAAAGGGCGAGAGCTCGGGCGCGACGCTCGAGCTTCGATCTTTACGGGTCGACTGTGACGGCGACGCGCTGCTGCTCGCCGCCAACCCGCTCGGCCCAACCTGCCACAGCGGGACCAGCTCGTGCTTCTTCAAGCCGGTCGAGCTGAGCGAGCCGCTCGCCTACGCGAGCGAAGACGACGGGCCCACGCCGACGCGCACGCTCGACTCGCTGTGGCAGACGATCCTCGATCGCAAGGCCGGCCGCGGCATCACCAACGCGCAGGGCAAGAGCTATGTGCGATCGCTGCTCGACGCGGGCGCGAGCAAGATCGACGCGAAGCTGCGGGAAGAGGCGGCCGAGCTCGGCGTGGCGCTGCGCGAGGAGAGCGACGATCGAGTCGCCAGCGAAGCCGCCGATCTCCTGTTCCACGCGCTCGTCGGCCTCGCCGCCCGCGATCTGTCGCCGGCCGACGTCGCCGCCGTGCTCCGCCAGCGCCACGGCCTCAGCGGCATCGACGAGAAGGCTGGCCGCTCCTGACCTTCGTGTGCTAATGACACTCATGTGACTGAGTGTCTGCGCATCGGCGTCGTCGGCTTCAGTCAGCGCCACTTCGATCACGAAGCTGCGCGCGCTCATCTGCGCCGGCTAGTGACCACGCTGCTCGAGCGACCCGAGGCCCAGGCGGCGCCGCCGGAGATCGTCAGCGGCCTGACCAACCAGGGCGTGCCCAAGCTCGCCTATGAGCTCGCGCGCGAGCTGGGCCTCGTGACCGTGGGCATCGCCGCGCGCCAGGCCCTGCGGGTGCGCGCCGGCTTGTTCCCGGTCGACCGCAAGATCCTCGTCGGCGAGCGCTTCGGCGACGAGTCCCACGTGTTGATCGACTACATCGACAAGCTGATCCGCGTCGGCGGCGGTCCGCAGAGCCGCGCCGAGGTCGAGCTGTTTCGAGCCAAGTGCAAGCACGACGACGGCGTGCTCTCGGACTGCCTGTTCGAGGCCGAGGTCGAGTGGTACGGGCCCGATCGCAGGCGTCGCTCGCCTAGCACCGCGCCGCAGTGATTCTGATGGCTTGGGGCTTGTTCCTCACGCCCCTGGCTTTGTCGCTCGTCGGTCATTTGGGCCCACCAAACTCCCTCCTCGCTTCGCGCCAGGAACGCGAGGCCCGGCGCCGCAAACCATCAAAATCACTGCGGCGCGGTGCTCATGATCCTGTGGTAGAGCGACGAGCGTGATGGCTCTCGAGCTGCTCTTGTGGATGCTGGGCGCCTACCTCGTCGCGGGCATCCCCGTCGGTCTGCTGATCGGCCTCGCGCGCGGCGTCGACCTGCGCGAGATCGGCTCGGGTAACATCGGGGCGACCAACGCCGTGCGAGCGCTCGGGCGCCGCTGGGGTCTGGTTGTGTTCGCCCTCGACGTGATCAAGGCCGCGATCCCGGTCGCCGCCGCCGTGCATCGCTTCGACGCCGAGCCGGCCGGGCCCACGCTGATCGCCGTGATCTCGCTGGCCGCGATCATCGGCCACGTGTTCCCGATCTACCTGCGCTTCGCCGGCGGCAAGGGGGTCTCGTGCGCGTTCGGGGTGTTCTTGGTGCTCGCGCCCAAGGCCGCCTTGCTCGGCTTGCTCGTGTACCTGCAGACGCTGTGGCTGACACGGATCTCCGCGACCGGATCGCTGACCGCCGCGCTGGTGATCGTCGGCGCGACCTGGCTCGATCCGAGCGTGCCGTTTCCTTATGTGGTGCTCGCGGGCACGGGCCTCGCGGGCGACGATCAGCACGCGCTCGAGGTTCTCGCGGTGGCGCTCCCAGATCAGCCCGGCGAGCCCGGCCGCGAGCACCACATAAGGAAACGGCACGCTCGGATCGAGCCAGGTCGCGCCGACGATCACCAGCGCGGCGGT
>DATLLB010000386.1:0-2991 GCA_035538075.1 Enhygromyxa sp. | reverse complement strand
CCAGGCCAACGGCGTCGCGCAGGCCGGCAACGGCGAGCCCGAGCAGTTCTGGCCGAACGCTCCGGGTCCGCTCGACTCCGCGAGTCTGGCCGCGATGACCGATCGCTCGACCAGCGAGCTCGCGCCCTACGCCGACAAGCTCTTGATGATCAAGGGGCTGCGCTTCGCGTTCCCGGGCAACGGGTGCGGGCACTCGGGCGGCGGCAACCAGTGCCTGACGGCCGCGCGCGTCAGCGATGATCCGAGCGGCAACCTCTCGCTGGCGATGGGCGAGTCGGTCGACAACCGGATCGCGACCGAGATGAACGCCGAGGGCGTCGAGCCGCTGACCCTCTACGCCGGCAAGATGGCCGGCTACATCGACGAGGTGCTGTCGTACCGCGGGGCCAAGGATCTGCGCGCCGCCGATCCCAACCCGTGGAGCGTGTACACCAAGATGATCGGCCTGAGCGCGCTCGACGAGGCGCTGGCCGAGCAGATCCGGGCGCGGCGGCTGAGCGTCAACGATCTCGTGCGCGAGCAGATGCAGTCGTTGATGAGCAGCAGCGCGCTGAGCTCGACCGACCGCCAGCGGCTGGAGATCCACTTCGAGGCGATCCGCGATCTCGAGATCGAGCTGTCCTGCGAGCTGCCGGGCGAGGCCGAGGTCGCCGAGTACATGGCCGCCGCCGAGAACTACTCGGACAACGACAACATGGAGACCATCTGCCAGCTGCAGATGAACCTGATCGCGCTGGCGTTCGCGTGCGACTACACGCGCGCGGCCACGCTGCAGATCGGCGATGGCAACGATGGCACCGAGTGGTGGATCGACGGCGTCAAGCAGCCCAACTTCCACATGATCTCGCACCGCATCTACAGCCACGGCTCCGAGGGCGACCCGATCCCCGACGCGGTCAACAAGCACTTCGAGATCGATCGCATCCACGCGCGGCTGTTCCGGCACCTGCTCGACCGCCTGTCGATGTACGGGACCGAGACCGGCACGGTCCTCGACGACTGCGCCGCGGTCTGGACCAACGACCTCGGCCACGGGGTCAGCCACACCTACGACAACGTGCCGTTCGTGATCGCGGGCAGCTGCGGCGGGTTCTTGCAGACCGGGCAATACGTGCAGCTGCCTGCGATGACGTCGCACAACAAACTTTTCAATACGCTGCTGAACGCGGTTGGGGTCCGCAAACCCGGCGGCGAGTGGATTGACGACTTTGGCGATCCCGAGCTCGAGAAGGGCTGGATTCCCGAGATCGTGGCGTCCTGAGCCGCGCGAAGCCGCGCAGGGTTTTTCTCATCCCCACCGGTCGATGCTTGGCGTTAGCATCGGCCGGGCGGCAGCTGCCGCATGGGAGCATGAGCATGCACGACTTCAAACTGAATTCTCTCGGTCGTGGGCATTTGATCGCGGCGTTGATGGCCAGCGTCTCGCTGGGCGTCGGCTGTGCCGATGATGGAGATGCGGACGACCAAGCCGGCGACACCGAGGGCGAGACCACGGGCGACGGCGATGGCGATGGCGATGGCGACGGCGACACGATGGAGGGCTCCGAAGCCGAGGCCGAAGGGGATGGCGACGGGGATGGCGATGGCGAGGGCGATGGCGATGGCGACGGCGACGGCGACGGCGATGGGGACGGCGACGGCGATGGCGATGGCGACCCGCCCCCGCCCGACAACGACATGGACGGCATCCCGGACACCGACGATCCGTTCCCGATGGACCCGGATCTCCCGGGCCTGGCCGAAGGCAACGTCGTCTACGCGCACACCAGCTCGCGGCTGTTCACGATGGATCCGAACAGCTACCAGATCGTCGAGATCGGCCAGTTCAGCTTCAACCAGAGCTCCGGCCAGGTCACCGACATCGCGATCGATCGCTGGGGAGTGCTCTACGCGATCACCTTCAACGACGTGTTCGTCTGCAACCCGAACACGGCCGCTTGCTACTACCTCGGCGATCTGCCGCAGAGCTTCAACGGCCTGACGATGGTGCCGCCGGGGACCATCGATCCCGACGACGACACGCTGATCGGCATCGCCAACAGCGGCCAGTGGTACGTGATCACGATCGTCAACCAGCAGGCGCAGCTGCAGAACATCGGCCAGTACGGCGGCAACATGACCTCGGCCGGCGACGTGTTCTCGATCCAGGGCACCGGGACCTTCGGCGCGGTCAACAAGCCGGGTGTCAACAACGGCAACGTGATTGTCGAGTCCGATCCGACCAACGGGATGGTGACCGACGAGATCGCGACGCTGATCGGCTACACCACGATCTACGGCCTCGCCGGGTGGGAGAACCAGATCTTCGCGTTCAACTCCGGCGGCCAGGTGGTCGAGGTCGATCCGAGCGACGGCAGCTACGTGGAAGTCGTGGACACCAACCACGTCTGGTGGGGCGCGGGCGTGTACACGATCCTGCCGCAGTGATGGATGGCCGACGGGACGGCGGCCTCGCAGCGCCGTCCCGTCGCGCTCAGCGTTTGCGCTTGCTGCTGGATTTCTTCTTCCGCGGTGCGGGCCAGGCGAGCTCCAGCTCGATCCCACGCTGCTCGAGCGCTTGCAGAACCTCGCCGTTGTTCGCACGCACCCGCTCGATCTCCGCGGGCTGGAGGCTCCACCACATGTGCACGCGTCGCAGCGCCGGCAGCTCGAGCAGCGGGGCGAGCTCGGTCACCTTCGACTGCGCGACCGACAGCTGCTCGAGCCGCGGCATTCCGACAAGCGGCGAGAGGTCGGCGACCCACGTGAGCGACAGCTGCTCGAGCGCGGGCAACTTGGCGATCGGCGAGAGCTTCGGGACGCGGTCGCGAAAATCCAGAGCGAGGCGGCGCAGCGTGGTCAGCTTGGCGATCGGCGCGAGGCCCTTCACGTCGAGCCGGCCGAGATCCAGCAGCTCGAGCGCGACGCAGTGCTCGAGCCCGTCGAGCTTGGTGATGGTGAAGATCTCGTCCTCGCCGTCCCACTCGGGATGCAGCGCCTGCTCGATGAACT
>DATLLB010000385.1:0-16325 GCA_035538075.1 Enhygromyxa sp. | reverse complement strand
CCGATGTCCTCGAACCACTCCTGGCTGACCGCCGCCGCGCGCTGCAGCTTGGCGACCGCGAGCCGGCGGCGCTCCTCGTACGCGGCCAGCGAGTCGCGGACCGATCGCGTGGGATCTTCGGTCAGCGCGGCGACCAGCTCGATCGAGTCCTCCATCGCCAGCTTGGTGCCCGAGCCGATCGAGAAGTGGGCCGTGTGTGCGGCGTCGCCGATGATCACCACGTTGTCATGTCGCCAGCGCGCGCAGGTGAGCGTGGGGAACGAGACCCAGCGCGAGCGGTTGCCGAGCAGCTTGGCCCCGCCGAGCTCGGGCGCGAACAGGCGCTCGCAATAGGCGATGCTGGCGTCTTCGTCGGCCTGATCGAGCCCGGCGTTGCGCCACGACTGCTCGTCGCACTCGACGATGAAGGTGCTGGTATCCGTGTCGAAGCGATAGGCGTGGACCTGAAACAGGCCGTGCTCATTCTCGCGGACGATGAACGTGAAGGTGTCCCAGAGCTTGTCGCTGCCCAGCCAGATGAACTTGGCATTGCCGGGCGTGATCGTGGTCTCGAAGGTGTCCTCGAACCGGGCGCGCACGCGCGAGTGCACGCCGTCGGCAGCGATGATCAGATCGGCGTCGGCGAAGCGATCGAGCGCGTCGATCTCGATCTCGTAGTCGATCTTCACGCCCAGCTGCTCGGCCCGCCGGGCGAGGATGTCGAGCAGGGCGACGCGACGAATGCCGGCGAAGTCGTGCCCGCGCGAGGTGATGCACTGACCCTTGAAGTGCACGTCGATCGCGTCCCAGCGCGCGAACGCGTCGGAGATCGACGCGAAGCTGTCCGGGTCGGCCTGCTTGAAGTGACCCATGGTCTCTTCGGAGAACACCACCCCCCAGCCCCAGGTCACGCCGCGCGGGTTCTTCTCGACCACGGTGATGTCGGCCTCGGGGCGGGCCTTCTTGAGGAGAATCGCGCTGTAGAGCCCCGCGGGGCCGCCTCCGACGATGCCGACCTTCATTGCGGCGAGTCTGCCACGCGGGTGCGTACGTTGAAGCGAATTTGCGGCGCGCGTCAGATCACAAACGGAGCTCTCGCGATACTCTCGGCCGCGTGCGCGCCCCCGATCGCGAGCTCGCCGCGGCCGCGGCCTTGGCCGGCGCTGCGGCGTTGGCCTACGAGACGCTGTGGACGCGGCTGCTCGGGCTGGCGCTCGGGCACGAGCAGCTCGGCGTGCTCGCGGTGCTCGCGGGCTTCTTCGCGGGCATGGCCCTCGGCGCATGGTTGACTCACGCGCGCGTGGACTCGCTGCGTCGACCGGCGCGGGTGTTCGCGTTGCTGCAGCTCGGCGTCGGCGTGGTTGCGATCGCGTCGCCGTGGGTGCTCACGCGCTTTGGCGCGTGGTTGCCGAGCGTGCTCGGGGTTGCCCCGGCGCCGGGGCGCTCGCTGCTGGCCGCCGGGTTGATCTTGCTGCCTGCGACCGCGGCTCTCGGGGCCGCGCTGCCGCTGCTGATCGCCGCGCGTCGCAAGCTCGCGTCCGACGACGCACGCGGGCTCGCGCGGCTCTACACCTGGGACACGCTCGGCGCGACGCTCGGCGTGCTGCTGACGATCCACGTGTTGCTGCCGCGGCTGGGCGTTCCGCTCGCGGCGGTCGTGTGTGCGGCCTTCGGGCTAGCGAGCGCGGGGGCGGCGTTGCTGGCGGCCGAGCGCACCGACTCGGGCCAAGCCACGCCCGCGCTCGAGCATCCGGCGATCACGGCCAGCGAGGATCCCGATCCGGCGTTGCTGCGCGAGCGCTGGATCCTCTACGTCGCGATCGCGATGACCGGCCTGCTCGGGCTCGGCCTCGAGGTGATCGGCGTGCGGGTGCTGGCGCAGGTGTTCTCCGGGACCATCTACTCGTTCGCCGATCTGCTGGCGGTGTGGTTGCTGGGCACGGCTGTCGGCGCGGGCCTGCACGCGCGGCTGTCCAAGCAGGCGCTCGGGCGGCGGCCGGCGACGGTGCTGGTCGGTCTGCTGTGGGCGCTCGGGCTGACGGTCGCATGCTCGGCGATGCTGGCCAGCGCGGCGCCGGACCTGCTCGAAGCGCTAGCGCCGAGCGACGCCGCATGGTCGCGGCGGCAGGCGGCCGTGCTCGCGGTCGCGGTGATCGTGCTCGGGCCCGCGACGATCTTGATGGGCGCCTGCTTTGCGCATCTGCTCGCGTTGATCGCCGCGCCCGGACCGGAGCGGACTGCATCGCCGCGGGCGATCGGTGCCGCGCTGGCGCTCAATGGCGTCGCGGCTGCGGCCGCGCCGTTTCTGTTCGGGCTCGCGGTGCTCGGCACGCTGAGCTACGCGGAGACCTGGTCGCTGATCGCCTGGGGCTACTTGTTGCTGGCGCTCGCGATCGCCTGGCTGCGCCGCTTCCCGCCGCGACAGCTCGCGCTGTGCTCGATCGCAGGCGGCATCGTGGTGCTCGGCGCAGGCGCAGGCGCGAGCTCGCTGGTGTTGGTCGAGGACGAGGGCGACGGCTGGACGGTGCTCGAGCGGATCGAGGGTCCGCTCGGGGTCGTGGGCGTCAGCGAGACCACGTCGCCGCCGGGCAGCGCCGAGCGGCCGCTTCGACGGCTGCGGATCGATCGACACTTTCGCATGGGCGGGGCGCTGAGCATCGGCGAGCGCCGCATGGGTCACCTGCCGATGATCTTGGCCGGAGGTCAGGCCGACGCGGTGCTGTTTCTGGGGCTCGGCACCGGGGCGACGGCTGGGGCCGCGCTCGCGTATCCGGTCGAGTCGGTGACGGCCGTCGAGCTGGTGCCCGAGGTGATCGACATGCTGCATCACTTCGAGAGCGTGAACGCGGGCCTGGCCGCGGATCCCCGCGCGACGATCCTCGCCGCCGACGCGCGTCGGTTCCTGCGGGCCGACGACGGTCGCTATCGGTTGATCATCGCCGATCTGTTTCACCCGGCGCGCGACGGGGCGGGCAGCCTCTACGCGCGCGAGCACTTCGAGGCCGCGCGCGAGCACCTCGAGCGCGACGGCATGTTCGTACAGTGGCTGCCGCTCTATCAGCTCGATCTGCCGACCGTGCGCATGATCGTCTCGACCTTCGTCAGCACCTTCGACGAGACGCACGCGATGCTGGCGCTCTACAACGCCGAGACGCCTGCGCTCGGGCTGATCGGCGCGCGCGAGCCGATCACGATCGATCTCGAGGCGATCGAGCGCACGCTCGCCGAGCCCTCGCGCGCGCAGCTCTACGCCGAGCTGGCGCTGCTCGATCCGCGTGATCTGCTGGCCGGCTATCTGCTCGATCGCGCGGGCTTGCTGGCGCTCGCCGACGGGGCGCCGATCAACGACGACCTGCACCCGCGCGTGGATCTGTGGGCCCCGAAGGCGCCGATCGACGGACTGACGGGCGCGCGCAACCTCGAGCTGCTGCTCGACCTACGGCGGACGTGGCCCGAGACGCTCGTGCGTGCTGACGATCCGCAGCGTCTGGCCGCGTATCGCAGCGCGAGCGAGCGCTTCGCCGAGGCGCTCGCGCACTACCTGCGCGGGGAGATCGAGCTGCGCCGTCGCGTCGCCGCGGGTCAGTCGAGCGCTTCGCCCGAGGCCGCCGAGCACCACCTCGCCGCGTACCTGCACGAGCCCGAATTTCTGCCCGCTCGCCCGCGCCTCTACGCGGCCGCCGAGGCCGACCCCGCGCTGGCCGAGCGTCTGCTCCCGGCCATGCTCGAGCGCACGCCCGATGATCCCCGCGTGCACCGAGCGTGGCTGGCCCACCTCGCGCGGCTCGGCGATCGACCGCGTCTGGAGGCGGCCATGCGAGCCGCCGAGCCGCTGCTGCACACGAATTGATCGTGTACGCTCCGGCCGTGTCCCGCGACATTCCTCTGCGCTGCGCGTGCGGTTCGGTCACCGGGGTGGCGAGCAACGTCGATCCCGATCGCGGCAATCGAGTGGTGTGCATGTGCGACGACTGCCAAGCCTACGCGCACTGGCTCGATCGCGCCGACGCGATCCTCGATCCGAACGGTGGCACCGACGTCTTTCAGCTGCTGCCTGCGCAGGTGCGGATCACCGCCGGTCATGAGCACGTTCGCTGCGTGCGGCTGAGCGATAAGGGCCTGATGCGCTGGTACGCGGGCTGCTGCAAGACGCCGATCGGCAACACGCTCGCGTCGCCGCGCGGCCCGTTCATCGGTGTACCCCACACGTTCTGGGATCACGCCAGCGACGGCCGCTCGCGCGACGAGGCGCTGGGCCCGATCCTCTCGCGTACGCAGGCGCGCTACGGCAAGCCGCCGCTCCCTCCGGACAGCCACCCGAGCGGGCCCTTGTGGTTGATCGCCCGCTTCGGCTGGCAGCTGCTGCGCGGGCTGTTCACCGGCGGCTACAAGCCCTCGCCGGTGTTCGACGCGAGCGGCAAGCCGATCGTCGAGCCCACGATCGTGTCGCCCGACGACCGCGAGCGCCTGCGTGCGCTGTGCGGGCCGGGCTGAGCTGCTACCCTGTGGTGTGGATCGGCGAGAAGTGGAGCCGCGCGAGCAGGCGGCCGAGCCCGAGTGGGACGGCTTTCGCCGGCAGCGCTGGGCCAACCGCTTCGCGCTGCTGTTCGCGCTCACGTTTGGAACCAGCACGGGGCTGTTCTTCGCGGGTGTCTATGAGGGCTACGGTCGCGGGCACCAGGTCGCCAATCTGATCTTTGGCATCTTTGCGCTCGTGTCCGTCACCGCGGGCATGTTCTTGGGCAGGCTGCTGGCTTGGCGGCTCGCCGAGAGGTCACGCCGCATTGCGATGATCATGACGCTCGTGCTCGGGCTCGCGGCGGTGGCCTGGTCGTGGACGATCCACCAGAGCGGCGGTTGATCGGTCGCGCTATCTTCTCGTCCATGCCGACCTCCCACGACCCTCGCCGCACGCAGCTCGTGGACGCCCTGCATCGCCTGACCGAGAGCCGCGCGCGCGAGGCTCGGTTGCTGGTCACGACCGGGCCGGTCTACCTCCTGTGGGTCGCTCGCCGCGGCATGGGCAAGCTCGAGCAGGAGAGCATCGCCAGCGCGGCGTTGCCCTCCGAGTACAAGCTCAGCAGCGAGCGCGGGCAGCTGATGCGCGACCTCGGCTTCGGCAAGCGCGGCGGTCGGCGCAACTGGAAGCGCGAGCATGGGATCGATCGCGCCAGCCTCGCCCGCGCGGCCGACGAGGCGCTCGACATCCTCTCGCGGATCTATGGCGTCGACGGACCGATCACCACCGAGCTGATCGAGGACGATGTCGAGCACCCCGAGAATCCCGCTCTGATCGCCGCGATGCGCAAGGTCGCCAAGGGCTTCGACGAGACCACGCGCCGGGCGATGTACACCGAGCTGCTCAACGCGACCTTCTTGGTGCCGATCGATCCTGCGCAGGGCGACGATGCCGAGGGCGCGGACGCGTTCTTCGACTTCGAGACCCACGCGAGCGGGCGCCCGACCTTGGGTGCCTTCACCGACTGGTCCTCGCTGCGCTTGTGGGAGCCGCGAGGCTCTGCGTACTGGCCGATCCACGGCAGCTCGCTGTTCGAGATGGCGATGGATCGCAACCCGGTGACGATGCGCATCAACCCCGAGGGTGACATCGGCGGCGAGCTTTATGCCCACGAGGTCGAGATGCTCGTGCGTGCCGTTCGAAGCTTTCGAAAATTAACCAGGAACTGAGTGGCACCGCGCGTAATGGATGCGTGCGGAGCAGCACGCACGGATTACGTCGCTGGGTGACCTGATCCGGCAACCCTCGCGCTTGTGGTCATTCGGGTGAGACTGCAGAGTCGAACGCGGAGGACGACAACGATGAGCGGAATGATCTACGGTGTGTTCGACACCCGAGCCCAGGCCGAACGAGCGATCGAGGCAGTCGAAGAGCAGGTCGGGCACGACGGGCTCAATGCCTTGGTCCACGAAGGCCAGATGCGCGACGAGGACGTGCAGATGGGCGGAACCGACGCGCTCAAGGGCGCGGTCAAGGGCGCGCTCGTCGTGGGTTGCGTGGCCGCGTTGATCGGCGGCGTCCTGTTGATCCCCGGCACCAACATGAGCGTGGGCTGGACCGAATTTCTGTTCATGGCGATCGGTGGCACCATCATGGGCGTCACCGCAGGGGCAGTGGCCGGCGCTTCCGAGCCGCGCAAGGAGCTGGTCGCCATGGCACGGAGGCTCGAGGAGGGAAAAGTGCTGGTGACGATGGCGAACGATGAGATCCCGACTGCCACCATCGTCGAGCTCTTCGAAAAAGCTGGGGCTGTCGAAGCCCGAGCGGCCTGAAGTCGGGTTCGGTGTGGATGACGCGTCACCGCAGGGTGACGCGTTTTTTGGTTTATGATCCCGCGGGTGATCGGACCCGTGTTCGTCGCCGGCGCGACCGGCTACACCGGCCGCGAGGTCGTCCGAGAGTGTCGCGCTCGCAAGCTCGAGACGATCGCTCACGTGCGCCCCGACTCGCGCAGCCTCGAGGATTGGCGGCGTCGCTTCGAGCAGCTCGGCGCGCGCGTGGACACGACCGCGTGGGAGCTCGGCGCGATGACGGCGACCTTGCAGGCGCTCCAGCCTGCGCAGGTCTACTCGTTGCTCGGCACCACGCGTGCGCGCGGCAAGGCCAACACCGGATCGGCGGTGCCCGAGACCTACGAAGCGGTCGACTTCGGCCTCTCGGTCATGCTGCTCGAGGCTGCGGTCGCGTGCGGCAGCAAGCCGCGCTTCGTCTATCTCTCGGCGATGGGCGCGGGAGGTCGGCCGATGAACGCGTACATGGACGTGCGCAAGCGCGTCGAGGCGGCGATCCGCGGGAGCGAGCTGCCCTACCTGATCGCGCGGCCGGGCTTCATCACCGGTGACGACCGCGAGGAGTGGCGGGCCGGCGAGCGGATCGCGGCGACGATCAGCAACGGCACGCTGAAGCTGCTCGGCGCGCTCGGGGCCAAGCAGCTCGCGAACCGCTACACCTCGATGACCGGCGCCGAGCTGGCGCACGCGCTGGTCGAGCTCGCCTGCGCGAGCGCGACCAACAGCGAGATCGCCGAGGTCGAGCAGCTCAAGCGCGCCGCCGGCTGATTGAGCACGCCAATCGGCTGGTCATGGTGGTTTGGAGGTGAGCAAAACCACCCGAGTCACGCCGCCGCGCGAATCTAAGCATTTGCGTGCAGTGGGGCGTGGGCGATCGAATTCGACGATTTTCGGGCGCAATGACAATGGGCACACGATGACAATTATGATTAAATGTGCTTGTTCCACGATCGCGCGACTGCGTATGTAAATGTCCATGAACAACCAAAAAGTGTCACGCGCTCGGCGAGCGCCGCTTCGAACTATTGCGGGCATGACCGTGGCCGCGGCGGTGCTGGCCGCCTGCGCCTTCAACACGATCCATGGGGTCGCGCAGCTCGACGAGGACGTCGTCACCGGCCTGATCGACAGCAACGACGAGGGTGACCGCGTCTATGTCGGCACGATCTACAGCGGCGATCGCTGGGACGCTCGCTCGCGCCTGCGCGCGATCAACCCGGCGACCGGCTCGCAGACGGCCTCGGTGCTCTCGTCGTCGACCAATCCGATCCGTGCGGTCGCGCAGAGCGTCAGCGACAGCGGGGTCTGGGTGCTGCTCGACGACGGCACCTTGGTCAAGCGCACCAAGGATCTCTCGCTGACCTCGACCTCGACGGGGTTCTTCACCGCACCGTCGGGCACGCTCGAGCGCTTTTGTGATCTCGAGCAGCTGCCGATTGGCCACTTTGTCGCGACTGGCGTGTACGAGGACAGCAACGGCGATCTGCGTGGCTTCTGGAACTACGTGCAGCCGCACCCGGCGTTCCCGGGCAGCTGGTACAACTCGTGGACGAGCTATCCCGTGGATCCGTCGGCCGATCCCGACAAGGCGTGCCCGCGGGTCTCACACGAGACCAACACCAGCGAGACGATCTTCCTGCAGCCGTACCGGTATGTGGGCGGCGTGACCAGCCACCAGATCGGCCGCTACGAGGAGTACAGCTGGGACGGCGGCGGGGGCAACATCTACTACGGCCTGTCCTACGTCGGGGCCTGGACCACGTCGGTCAGCGACAAGTGGTTGGTCGGCGACATCACCTCCGAGTACGGCAAGGTCGTGATCGCGCGGCAGCACGTCACCGATCTGTCGAGCGGCTATCTCGAGATCTTCAGCCAGACCAGCGGCGTCTCCGACGACACGGTCAACCTCCAGCGCGCCCGTGCGGTCGACTTCGCCCTCTGGGAGCAGGTCAGCTCCGACATCAGCACCGTGCTGTGGTGGGGCGGCCGTGAGGCTGACACCGGCTCGAGCTACGAGCTCGGTGTGTTCGGCTTCGTCGAGTGACGAGCCTCGTCCGCCGGGTGGAGCCGCCGACTCGCGCGGCGATCACCCGGCGGGCGTGTGATCTGCAAGTCGAGCCCGCCAGCGTCCTGGCGTGGCCCCGGTCCAGCGCTTGAAGGCGCGAGTGAACGCGCTCTGATCGGCGAACCCGAGCAGAAACGCGACCTCGGCGATGGCCAGCGCGCGGTCCTGTAGGTAGCGCTTGGCCAGCTCGCCGGCGACCTGATCGACGACCGTGCGGAACTCGAGCTGCTGCTCGTCGAGCCGTCGCTGCAAGGTGCGACCGCTCATGCCCAGCCGCTTGCCGACGCGCGCGAGCGTGGCCTCGCCATCGCGCAGCTCGGCTACGATCGCCTCGCGCAATTCGGCGAGCAGCGGCGACGCGGGCGGCAAGCTGGCGAGCAGCAGCGCGGCGTGGCGATCGAGCACCTCGAACAGCGAGGGGTCGCTGGCGCGAGCGTGGTCCCAGTGCTCGCGGCGGATCAGCATCACGCTGCGCTCGCAGCCGAAGCGCAGCGGACAGCCAAACACGCGCTCGTGCTCGCTGATGTGCTCGGGCTGCGCGGCCGCGAGCTCGATGCGCTCGGGTCGGTAGTCGATGCCCAGACCCGCGCGCGTACGCAGGTAGAGCGCGGCGAACGTGTACTCGAGGGCGGCGAGCGGGATTGCGATCCCGGGCACGCTCGCGGCCATCGTGATCGAGCACAGCGGATCTCGCGTTTCGATCTCCAGGCGCGCCCGCGGATCCACCAGGCCAAAGTAGGTTGCGATCCGCTCGAAGCTGCGGCCGAGCGTGGGCGCGTGCGCGGCCAGATGATCGATCACGCGATAGGCCCCAAACTCGAGCCGCTCGGCCGCATGCAGGGCCAGGTTGGGATCGGGCGAGCGCGCCATCGCTGCCTGCCAGAGCCCGTCTGCGGCGCTGGCCGGGATCCGGCGATCGGGGTCGTCCAAGCTGGCGCGCTCGAGGCCGACCTCGGTGAGCAGCGCGTCGCCGTCGAGGCCGAGCGCCTCGAAGGCGGCGAGCACCGCTCGACTCGCGACCGCCAGGACCTGAGCGCCGGGCACGATCGCGAGTCTAACGAAATCACTGTCGTGACGCGCGGCGTAGCACTCGCGCGAGCGTTGCCAGCACGAGCCCGGCGCAGACGATCACGAACCACTCGCCGGCCCGACCATAGAAGGTTCGTCGTCCGTGACGCGGCAGCGCGACCATGAGGATGCGTTCGTGATCCTCGAACGCGCTCAGCCGCCCGCGGACGCGCCCGGCCGGATCGATGCCCGCCGCCAGGCCCCAGCGAGTGGAGCGGAGGATCGAGTAGCCGCCCTCGATCGCCCGCAGGCGCGCCATCTCGGTGTGGATCGGATCGATGCCGCGCCAGTCCGAGGAGGGCAGCGCCAAGAGATCGAGCTCGGCGCGGGCGTGAGTGCGGCCCAGCACCGGGAAGTCGCCGTCGTAACAGATCGCGCCGCTGACCCGACCGAGCTCCGGGCTGCTCCACACGGGCGCCGGACCGTCGCCAGGCACGGCTGGCTCGCCGGGCACCGGGTGGTTCTTGAGGTAGCGCTGCTCGAGCTGCCCGTCGGCGCGGATCAGCACGTAGACGTTCTCGTAGAGCGGCGGCTGCTCGCGCACCGGGACCACGTACCCGGCCACCAGCGGCACGCCTTCGCTCTGCGCGAGCGTGCCGAGTCGCTCGATCCACGCGGCCTCATCCTCGGGCAGGACCATGGTCGCGGCTTCGGTCCACACGATCAGCTCGGCGCCTGCGCGTGCGGCCGCGCGGGTGCGCTCGAACAAGCCATGGTTCCAGCGCTCGACCTGCTCCGCGCTCGGCAGCGGCCAGCCGGCGATGTCGGAGTCGGTGCCGATCGCCGCCGTGCGCACGACCTCGCTGCTGGTCGCGTCGATCGTCGCGAGCCGAGCCCCGCCGAACGCGTGCGCAGCCACGAACAACGTCGCGCTCAGAGCCAGCGGGCGCGCGTGGCCGGGGATCTCGGCCCAGCGCTGCTCGAGCGCGGCCGCGAGCGCGTGAATGATGAAGCCGATCGACGTGGGCCCAGCCAGCGCGGCGAGCTGCAGCAGCGGCAGATCCGAGAGCGCAGCGTTGGCCATGATCCCCCAGGTGCCGAACTCGGTGATCGAGTAGGCGAACCACTCGGCGAGCACCAGCAGCGCCGCGAAGCCGAACGGCAAGATCGTCGGGCTGGTACCGCGCTGCAGCAGCCAGGCCCACACGAGATAAGGCCACAGCATCATCAGTCCGACCGGCACGCCGAAGCCGACCGCGATCACCAGCGGCACCGGAGCCGTGACCAGCTTGGCCAGCAACAGGACCCACGTCAGCGTCCAGGCGCCGACCAACGCCGCGATGCCTCGACGACGCGCGCGGGTGCTCGGCTGGCTCATGGTCAGGCGTAGGTAGTGCAGCCAGGCGATCGGCGCGAGCCATGCGAGCAGATCGATCCCCCAGCGTAGATGACCGGCGAAGGTGAGGACGGCCCCGAGCAGCAGCCAGGACCAGCGATTGGTTGCGAGTGAGCGGGCAGGCATGCTCGCAATCTGGTCCGTCGGGCCCGGCCGGGCTTTGCCGCGGACGGACAAGCTTTGGACCGATCACGCCAAGCGCTACACTGCGGGCGTGTTCGAGCAGCTCGACGAGCTGGATCAGCAGCTGCTGACCCACTTTGCGGCCCGCTTTCCGAAGCCGGCGTCGATCGACTTTTGCGACTACGACGTGCGCCCCGAACACGCCGACCTGCTGGTGAGCGACCCGCGGCTGTACGCGAACCAAGATCTGATCTGGACCTTCGTGCGCCACAATCGTCTGGGCATGTTCGGCGACTGGCGCGACTTCCCGGCCTTCGTCGGCGACCTCGCGGTGTTTTGTCGGCGCGAGCCGATGATGATGGAAGGCGACCACGGCTTCTTTTTTCTGCACCTGAGCGAGCACGGGGTGTTCGACGCCGACGATCGAGCGCTGCTGCGCCGCTGGGTCGAGGACATCCTGCTGCCGTGGGAGAGTCCGCTGCGACGCAGCAGCGTGCTGCACTGGAATCGGCACGAATGCAGCTACCTCGGGCTGTTGATCGAGCTCGGCGGCGACGTACACGAGGTGCTGGCGCGCAACCTCGAGCGCTCGCGCTTCATCGAGGTCACCCCGCTCGCGCGAGCGCTGAGCGATCCGTTCCCGACCGAGGCGGAGATCCGCGAGCACTTCGATTGGCTCATGTTCACGGACAATCAGGTCCTGCCGACCAAGCGCTACATTCGTCCGGCGCTGGTCGACGAGGTCTGGCGAGCGGTCGGCTCGTTCACGAGCCAGGTCCCCGCGGCCCCCACCGAGCCGATCGATGAGGAGGCGTTGCTCGAACAGATCAGCGAGTGCAGCGACCCGGCGCTCGTCGAGCAGGCCTTGCTGACCCTCGAGGCCGCGCGCTGGCATCGCTGCGAGCTCTTCTGGCGGCCCAAGCAGCCGTTTCCCATGAGCTTCTTCGCTTGCTTCGATGTCGTGCCAGCGCGATTGGTCGAGGCGTACCTCTCGCTCGGGCAGGACCACATGGGCGGTGAGGACGAGGATGACGATCTGATCCGCTGGGATCAGGCTCAAGCCGTGTTCGTGCACGGCGACGGACGAGCCGCTCCTGCGCTCGCGGCCTGCATGCTCGACGATGACGGCCACGCGTACCATCTCGGCGACGTCTTGACGGCGATGTGGGACGCGCTCGGCGAGCCCGATCATCCGGCTCGCAGCACTCGCATCGCAGGCGCGCGCGAGCTGATGCGACGGCTGCTGTCCGCGGGCAACTGGCTGACCCGCAACGACTGCATCTGGAAGATGATGCTGTGGGACGGCGACCTGCGGACCGACGTGGCCGTGCCGCTGCTCGAGCTGCTGAGCGCCGAGGAGCGAGCGAAGGTCGAGGAGTGGTGGGCCGAAGCCGACGAGCCCGACGAGCCCTAGAATTTCATCGAGCCGCTGAGCACGAACCCGCCATCGCGCAGCGGCGCGCCGCCGAAGCCGACGTCATGCTCGATCAGCTTCGCGGCCGTCTTCTTGTCCTTGTGCACGAACAGCAAGGTCGTGAACACGACGGTGCTGACCGCGAACACGCCGGTGGCGATCCAGCTGACGGTCGCAACCGTGGCGAGGTTGTCGGCCTTGATGCACACGCGCGTGACCTCGGCGTTGGTGACCTCGTTGGGCCGATCGGCGTCGGGCGGCGTGCGGGCCAGCTCGCACAGATCCGCGGAGGTGTTCGGATCGATGTCGTTGCTGGGCTTGTCGTCGGTGAGCGAGGCTTCGGCGGCGGCCAGCAGCTCCTTGCGAACCGGACCGTTGGGGCCGATCGCGATCGTGGTGCCGATCGCCGTACCGAGCGCGGCGACGGTCAGACCGCCGCTGAGGCCGACACCCGCGAACTTCCACGCCGGACGAGGCTTGTACGGACCCCAGATCAGCTTGCCGTCGGAGGAGCGGGGCTCGTCGACGGTGTCGTCGCCGGGCTCGCTCGAGCCGTCATTCTCGGGATCCGACACGACCTCGTTGTCGCCATCGCCCGCGGGCGGCGTGTCGGCGGCGCTCGACTCGACCTTGTAGAGCTCGTCGATCAGCGAGGCAGCGGTCTTGCCGAGCGAAGCCTCGGCGAGCTCGTCGGCGGTGACCTGCCGCTCGATCTGGTTGTTGAGCTTGCCGGTCGCGATGTCGAGCGACTGCAGCTCGATCGTCCACTTGTCGCCGCTCTTGCTCATGGTCCCGAACACGAATTCGGAGGAGCCCAGCGTCTGGCCGCCCTGCGCGAGGCAGGCGAGGTCGTCGTCGCCGCAGCCCATGGTCAGCTTGAGCTCGGCGAGGCTCATGGTGTTGCCGTCGTCGCGGCCGCGCTGGTTGAGGTCCCAGCGGATCGCGTCGCTGAGCGCGGCGACGGGATCGCCCTCACCCTCGAGCCCGAGGAACGTGGTCTTGCCTTCGGCCAGCGCGACGCCGGGGGTCGCGGCGAGCAGACCGAAGCTCAGAGCGACAGCGGCGACGAGTGCGGTGGTGCGAGACAGGGGGCGGGGACGGAAGATCATGGCATCTCGCCCCGGGCCGTTCGGCCGCGCTGCGGGCACTGCGAAAGTGACATGTCCTGGCAACGCTGAAAAGCCCTTCGGCGCGGCTGGCCTCCGCGAAACGCGTTAGTTCGCCGGCCATTCGATCAACGGCGCGAGCCGAGGCGCGCGCCGACGCATCGCCGCGACTATACTGCGCAGAAGTGTCGGGCGAGCGGGTCGACGTCGCGGCCTCAGACGAAGACGACGAGCTGATCGGCGGACCGGAGCGAGCGAGCGAGGGCCCGCCGGCCGTCCCCGAGCTGCCACCGCTGCGGATTCGCGGCAGCTTGGCCGCGCGGATCGTCGCGTTGGTGCTGTTGGTCGTGTTCGGTACCGGGGCGGCCGCGCTGGTGATTCGCGCCCAGGTCCGCGCGTTGGCGGCCAACTTCGACCTGCTCACGGGCGTGTACATCCCGTTTCAGACCAAGCTCCTGCAAGCACAGATCCAGTCGCAGAAGATCGCCGCGTTCGTGGACTCGTACGGCAACCCCGAGGCGGAGCTCGATCGTGGCTATCGGCTCAGCTTCGAAGAGGCGCTCGAGCTGCGGGCGACGCTGGTCGCCGAGGTTCGGCTACCGCTCGAGCAGGCGCTGCTGCATCCCGAGCGGCTCGGCGGCCTCGACCAGCTCGATCACGTCCGCGAGCTGACCCGCCAAGTCGACGAGCTGGCCGCGCTCCTGGCCGTGGAAGAGGATCAGGACGTCATCGAGGTGTTGGTCGATGCTCGGCGTCAGCACGAGATCAACCGGCGCTTCAACGAGCTCGAGCTGCGCGCGAGCGAGGCCTTGCGCAGCCAACGAGACATGGTCGCGGAGGCCACCCGCGCGGCCGAGCAGCGCGGTTTGGTGATCACCTTCGGGGCCGCGGCGCTGTCGTTGATCGCGACGCTGCTGGTGATCGTGACCCTGCGACCGCTGCGACGGCTGGCGATCAGCGTGCGGAGGATCGGTCGCGGTGAGTGGCGCGAGCGGATCGAGGTCGGCCAACGACCGGAGCGCGACGACGAGGTCGCCCGGCTCGCACGCGAGGTCAACCTGATGGCGGCCACGCTGGAGGAGCGCGAGCGTCGGTTGCTCCGCGGCGAGCGGCTCGCGGCCATCGGTCGCTTGGCCGCGCAGATCACCCACGAGATCCGCAACCCGCTGTCGAGCGTGGCGCTCAACGCCGAGCTGCTCGGCGACGAGCTCGACTCGCTCGGCGACGTCGAGGGCGTGACCGAGGCCCGCCAGCTGCTCGCGCGCATCTCCACCGAGGTCGATCGACTCACGCAGATCACCGAGGCTTACCTCGGTTTCGCCCGCCGGCCGCAGCCGCAGATGACCCGCGTGGAGCTCGGGCGCGAGCTCGAGGATCTGCTCGACTTCCTGGCCGCCGAGCACGAGCGCAACCGCGTGACGATCGTGCGCGAGCTCGAGGCCGCGCCGGTCTGGGTCGAGGCCGACGCCGGGCAGCTTCGTCAGGCGCTGATCAATCTGCTGCGCAACGCTCAGGAGGCCGTGCTCGAGCGCGCGGAGGATGGCGAGGCGCGAGTCGACGCCGACGTCGGCGATCTGCTCGACGAGCTCGGCGACGAGCCCGGCGGCTCGCACGAGCCCGGCCTTGGTCACCCCGGCGCGGGCACGATCACGGTCACGCTCGAGTGTAAGGAGGGCAGGGCGCTCGTGATTGTCGCCGACACGGGCCCCGGCATTCCCATCCCCGCGCAAGGCGTCGATCGCATCTTCGAGGCCTTCGTGACCAGCAAGGCGCACGGCACCGGGCTCGGGCTGCCGATGGTTCAGCAGATCGCGGCCGACCACGGCGGCGCGGTGCGCCTGCTCTCGACCGGGCCGACCGGGACGAGCTTCGAGTTCAGCCTGCCCGCTTGCGATCCTCCGGCCCCCTCCGTATCCTCCGAAAACTCGGCGTGAGGCCCGCGAAAGCCTCCGTCCCAGGACCGCACATGTCCACGCGTCGCCGCTTCATCTCCGCGTTCTCTCTGTTCATCGGCTTCACCGTCAGCGCCTGTGCGGCCTTCTACGTGCCGAACGAAGAAGACGACAACGTCCAGCGCTGCAACACGACCGAGGACTGCGATGACACCGGCGACAACCGCTACGTCGCGCAGTGTGTCTACGGCGAGGGCCAGCCCGAGAACTCGAGCAAGGTCTGTGCGGCCGACTTCGATCGCAAGATCGCCTGCGGTGGCGAGGACTACAACGGCGACCACCCGCTGAGCATCGCCTACGCCGACGCCGTCGCGAACAAGGGCGCCTACGGTCAGTGCTCCGAGGAGAACCGCGGCAAGCGTGGCTGCGCGCCCGCGGAGGGTGGCGTCTGCAACGAGGGCCTGCAGATCAACAACGCCAGCGGCATCTGTGACGACCCCGACGATCCGATCCCGGCCATCTACCCACCCGACGTCGGTGGGATCGAGATCGCCGGGCAGGACGCCAAGGATCAGTTCTGCCGCTGGTACTTCTGCGACGAGACCTTCGTCTGTGCGAAGTCGGGCTCGCGCGAGGTGTGCCTGCCGTGCTCGGGCACCGATCCCGAGGACTACGGCGACGGTGCTTGCGGGCAGCTCTACATTCAGGGCGAGCCGTCGCCGATCTACCAGGACCTCGACGGCGGCAACTGCAACAACGGCGAGATGGCCACCACCGAGGCCCAGTTCGGTCCCGCTCCGACTCCGGAGTGAGGCGGCGATTCTCCGGTGCACCACCGGGTGCGCCGTGAAATTTGGATGCCCATGAAATGTCCCCGCGACATTTCATGGGCTCTTAGTTTCAGCATAGTGATTTCGCGGAGTTGAGCGTGGCCGGCTTCTTGCCATGGCTCGGCTCGCATGGTTCGTCGCTCGCGCTTCCGATCCTCACTCCCCGCGATTCTCTCATCGCTCGCAGTATTCAGCATGGCTCG
>DATLLB010000384.1:0-13957 GCA_035538075.1 Enhygromyxa sp. | reverse complement strand
ACCTTCACCGCGACCACCGAGGAACTGCACGGAGTCGGCGATGATCTCCGTGGCGTAGCGCTTGACCCCGTCCTTGTCGTCGTAGCTGCGCGTGCGCAGCCGACCCTCGACGTAGACCTGACGGCCCTTCGACAGATAGTTGTTGCAGTGCTCGGCTTGCGGGCCGAACACCGAGACGCGGTGCCACTCGGTCTCCTCGACCATCTCGTTGGTCTGCTTGTTGCGCCACTTGCGGGTGGTCGCAATGTTGAGTTGCGCGACCGGACTGCCGCTCTGCATGTAGCGCAGCTCGGGATCACGGCCGAGGTTGCCGATCAGTATCACCTTGTTGACGGACATCGTGGCTCCTGTGCGGATGGTCGGGCCTGGCTGTTCGGTTGGCAAGCCGCAGCGAGGCCCCTGTCGCTGCGTCCGCGCGGCGCGAGCGGCCGCACTTGCCTTGTCGGACCGGGCGCGACGGCGTTGCATCTTTTTTCACGGGCGGCGAAAGTTCGTTGGCCGCGGGATCTCGCGTGGGCACGCAGCAACTCCACCAGTACCGATGTCGCCGGATTTGACCATCGCGCTGTGCCTGCGCGACGACGAGAGCCGCCTCGCCGACATGACCCGGGCGGCCGTCGAGGTCGCCGAGACGCTGGCCCGCGAGCGTGCGGCCGGCGAGTGGACCGACTCGACCCGCCTGCCCCCGCCCGAGACCGGCGACGACGAGCTGCGTGAGGAACCCGACCCACGCGATCCTCGAGCGCTGGACTACGAGCTACTGGCCCTCGACGAGTCCTCGCGCGACAACACCTTGAGCGTGCTCAGCATCCTGCACGCCAAGCTCCCGACCTTGCGCACGATCCAGGGCCTCGCGCCGGGCACCGCGGTGATGCGCGCCGCTCGAACGGCACAGGGTCGCGTGTGGCTGGTCGTCGACGCGCCCTTCGAGCCCGAGCACGGGCTGTGGGCGGCCCGTCAGGTGTTTTGCGGCGATCGAGCCGCGATCGTCCCAGGCGAGGTGCTCGCCGTGCATCGCAACCTCGGCCAGGCCGCGCTCGGTTGGTTGACCGGCGGCTTGGTCAGCGCCCAGCACGAGGTCGAGCACATGCTCGAGTCGCACGGGCAACGCCCGGCCTGGAGCCCACCCCGCGAGCGCGCCTTCCGGGCTCGCGCGCGCCTGTTCGTGCGTGGCCGGCTCGGCCGACTCGGGCTGGGCCAATACGACCGCCGCGGCTAGTGCTGTGCCTCACTCTCGCTCGGGGCGGCGATGCTCCGATGGACCGTTGCTGGCGTACGACAACCCACGGTCTATAGTCCCCGAATGACCTGGGTCCTGGCGATCCTCGCGCTCTCGATCCTCATCATCATCCACGAGTTCGGCCACTTCGCGTGCGCCAAGCTCGGGGGCATGCACGTCGATCGCTTCTCGGTGATCGGCATCGGCCCGGTGGTGCTGCGGCTGTTCACCTGGAAGGGCACCGAGTTCGTCATCAGCGCGATCCCGTTCGGCGCCTACGTGCACATCGTCGGGATGGAGCCCGAGGAGTACGCGATGGACGAAGAGGGCAACCTGCCTCCGCCACCGCCGGGCTATCGCAACTTTCGCGACAGCCCGCTGTGGGCTCGACTGCTGGCGATCGCAGGCGGACCGGTCGCCAACTATCTCGCGGCGATGATCCTGGTGATCGGCGCGTTCTCGGCCGTGGGTGTGAAAGAGCCGGTCGGGGTGCAGGTGGCGGGCTTCGGCGTCGGTAGCCCCGCGGCGGCGGCCGGGCTCGAGATCGGCGACGAGATCGTCGCGATCGACGGCGAGAACGTGCGCGGCTCCGAAGCGCGCGAGCAGGTGATGGAGCTGACCAAGGACAAGCTCGGCGAGACGGTGCAGATCACCGTCGATCGCGAGGGCGAGGAGCTGGTCTACCCGGTCGCGCTCAACTCCGAGGCGCCTGCGCTCAACGCCAGCTTGGCGGTCAAGGGCGAGTACATCGCGATCAGCCCGGCCAAGGCGGTAGCGCTCGGCGCCAAGTGGCCGTTCGAGCAGACCGCTCGCCAGCTGCAGGGTCTGTGGGATCTGATCAGCGGCGGCGGCGAGGCCAAGGTCGGCGGTCCGGTTGCGATCGCCAAGGCGATCAAGGGCAGCGCCGATCAGGGCTTCGTCGATCTGATCGTCTTCAGCGCGTTGATCTCGACGGTGCTCGGCATGTTCAACCTGCTCCCGCTGCCGGCCCTCGACGGCGGGCGGCTGATCTTCCTGCTCTACGAGCTGATCACCCGGCGCCCGCCCAACAAGGTGCTCGAGGAGCGCATCCACATGGTCGGCATGCTCGCGCTGCTCGGGCTGATCGCGTGGGCGACCGTCAACGATCTGCGGCCCGAAGAGACCAGCGTGTGGAAGACCCACGCGGCCGAGTTCGAGGCCGAGGCCATGAAGATCGAGGCCGAGGCGGCGGGCGAGGCCGGAAACCCGCCCGAGCCGTCCGCTGAACCATCCGGGCAATGACGAAGAAGCAGTCGCGGCGGCTCGCGCCCACGCAGCAGGCAGACGTCCCCGCCGACTGGACGCCGCGGATCCGCACCCGCGCGCAGCTCGACGAGGTCGTCGAGCGCCTGCCCAACGAGCCGGGCGTCTACGTGATGCGCGATCGCAAGGGCCGGATCGTGTACGTCGGCAAGGCCCGCAAGCTGCGGCAGCGCGTGCGCCAGTACTTCAACGGCCATGACACGCGGCTGTTCGTGCCGACCCTGGCCAAGCTGCTCGGCGACATCGAGGCGGTCATCACCTCCAACGACAAGGAGGCGATGCTGCTCGAGAACAACCTGATCAAGGCCCACCACCCGCGCTTCAACGTGCGGCTGCGCGACGACAAGCAGTACCTCGTGCTGCGCCTCGACGCCCGCGCACGCTGGCCCAAGCTCGAGGTCGTGCGCCACATCCGACAGGACGGCGCCGGCTACTTCGGGCCCTACCACTCGGCGAGCTCGGCCCGCCACACGCTGCGCGTGGTCAACCGCCACTTCAAGCTGCGGACCTGCAGCGACTTCGTGCTCGAGCACCGCAAGCGCCCGTGCCTGCAGTATCAGATCGATCGCTGCCCGGCCCCGTGCGTGTACGAGGTCGACGAGCAGACCTACGCCGAGCAGGTCCGCGACGTCGGGCTGTTCCTGGCCGGCCGCCACACCGAGCTGGTCGCCGGGCTCGAGCAGCGCATGAAGGAGGCCGCCGAGGCGCTCGAGTTCGAGACCGCGGCGCGGATCCGCGATCAGCTCGACGCGATCGAGACCACGCTCGAGCGCCAGGACGTGGTCGGCACTGGCGACCTCGATCAGGACGTGGTCGGCATGTACCGCGAGGGCGGCAACGTCGAGTTCGTGGTCATGCACGTGCGCGCAGGCAAGCTGCTCGGCACCCAGCGCTACTCCGAGAAGGGCATGGAGCTGCCCGACGCCGAGGTACTCGCGAGCTTCGCGAGCGCCTACTATGACGAGGCGCCGCTGATCCCCGACGAGGTGCTGCTGCCCTTCGCGCTGGCCGAGGATGACGCCGAACCGCTGCAGGAGTGGTTGAGCGAGCGACGCGGCAGGAAGGTCGCCGTCAAGGTCCCCGTCCGGGCCGATCGCAAGAAGCTGGTGCTGCTGGCCGAGCGCAACGCCGCGAGCAACTTCGCGACGCGCCGAAGCAAGCGCGACGACGCCGAGTCGGCGCTCTCGGCCCTGCAGCAGCGCCTGCGCCTGAGCCGGCTGCCGCGGCGCATCGAGTGCTACGACGTCAGCCACACGCAGGGCAGCGAGCCGGTCGCCTCGATGGTCGTGTTCGTCGACGGCGAGCCGGACAAGCAGAGCTATCGGCACTTCAAGGTCAAGGGTGTGGATGGCCTCGCGCAGGGCGAGTGGCAGAACGACGACTTCCGCTCGATGTACGAGGTGCTCAACCGCCGCTTCCGTCGCGCGCTCGAGGACGACGACTGGGCGCTGCCGGACTTGATGGTGATCGACGGCGGCAAAGGTCAGCTCGGGCGCGTGATCGCGGCGATGCAGGATCTCGGCGTGCCGCTCGGCGAAGAGGGCGTCGACGTGGTCTCGCTGGCGAAGGAGCGGCGCTTCGCGATCGAGCCCAACAAGGCCGGGCTCGAGCGCCTGCGCGAGTCATCCACCACCCTGGCTGATTACGTCGTCGAGACGGCCGACGAAGATCAGGCCGGCGACGACGCCTCCGTGAAGCCCGAGCGCGTGTTCATCCCCGCGGTCCGCGACCCGATCGTGCTCGCGCATGGCTCGTCGGAGCTGTACCTGCTCACGCGCATCCGCGACGAGGCGCACCGCTTCGCGATCACCCACCACCGCAAGCGCCGAGGCAAGCGCTCGCTGGTCTCGGTGCTGGACAGCATCAAGGGCGTGGGACCGACAACCAAGAAAGCGCTGATCCAACACTTCGGCAGCGTGAAGGCGATCAAGGCCGCGAGCGTGGAGGAGCTGTCGGCGGTCAAGGGCGTCGGCCCCAAGCTGGCGGAGACGATCCACGCCGCGCTGCGATAGCCGCTCGAAGTTGGCCCAGGCCGTGCTTGCGTGTGGTGCTCATGCAACGAGCACCGTCCAACCGTTCGATCCTTCGCATCACCCTCGGTACCTCGGTCGCCGTGCTCATGGGCACGACGCTGATCGCCTGCAACCGAGACGGCGAGACCGCCAAGACCACCGCCGCCGGCCCCGGAGAGCTGGGCCGCGACGACGACCGCACCGGAGAGGTCCAGGCGCAGCAGCAAACCACCAGCTCCCAATCGATGGGCCAAGGCACCGTCGAGGGTACGCAAGGCACCCCGCAAGGCACCGCGCAGCGCCAGCAGGGCCAGCAAGGCATGGGCCAGCAGGGCATGGGCCAGCAGGGCATGGGCACCGGTCAGCAGGACGTCATGGCGATGCGGCAAGACCAGTCGTGTCCGATGATGGTCGAGAGCGCGTCGATCGACGTCGAGAACACCTCCGACGGCGTGGCGCTGCGCTTCACCAGCACCACCGCAGGCAACGTCGATGACCTCCGCAACCGCGTCGAGCACATGGCGCGCATGTACGAGATGCACGGCGGCGAGCAGGGCCAAGGGGGATCGATGATGTGGCACCGCATGGGGCACACGCGTGCCGATCAGGATCAGGCCGGCGCGGGCGGTCAGGGCCCGAGCGGCATGATGCCGGCCGCGACGGCCAGGGTCGAAGAGATCGACAACGGCGCCCGGCTGGTGCTGACGCCGAAGGACAAGGCGCAGCTGGCCACGCTGCGCGAGCACGCCCGCGATCACGAGCGTCGGATGGAGGGCGGCGAGTGCTGGATGATGCAGGAGCAGATGGGCGGCCAGGGCCAGACCGGTAGTGAAGGCAAGCCCGGCGATCGGCCCGGCGAGGCCGCGCCTGGTGACGGCCGTCCGAAGACCTGACTCGCACGCGGGCGCGCTCGGCTGCGCGCCCGCGTCACGGTACGCGCCCTGCATTCGCGGTCGCACGCATGGCCGATCCACGACTCGCTCTGTTCTCGCTCGATGGCGGCCACGCGCTGCTGCAGCGCATCTGCAAGCGCCTCGGCGTTGCTCCGAGTCGCCATGAGGAGCGCGAGTTCGAGGACGGCGAGCACAAGATCCGCCCGCTCGAGTCGGTCCGCGGCCGCGACGTCTACGTGATCACCTCGTTGTTCGGTGACGCGGCGCTGTCGGTCAACGACAAGCTGATGCGGATGCTGTTCTTCCTCGGCGCGCTGCGAGACGCCGGCGCGGCGCGGCTCACCGCGGTCGCGCCCTACCTCTGCTACGCCCGCAAGGATCGCCGCACCAAGCCCCGCGATCCGGTGACCACCCGCTACGTCGCGGCGCTGTTCGAGGCGCTCGCCATCGATCGGCTGGTCACCGTCGACGTGCACAACCCGGCCGCGTATCAAAACGCGTTTCGGATCCCGACCGTGCACCTGACCGCCGCGCCGCTGCTGGTCGAGGCGCTGGCGTCACGCGTCGGCGAGCGCGACGTCGTCGTGGTCTCGCCCGACGCGGGCGGCGTCAAGCGAGCCGATCACTTCCGCGAGGTGCTCGAGCAGCAGCTCGAGCGGCCGGTCGGCTTCGCGGTGATGGAGAAGTTCCGCAGCGAGGGCGTGGTCCGCAGCGGAGCGGTGGTCGGCGAGGTCGAGGGTCGCGTGGCGATCATCGTCGACGATCTGATCGCGAGCGGCACCACGCTCGTGCGCGCGGCCACGGCCTGTCGCGCGCGCGAGGCCATCACCGCCTACGCGGCGGTGACTCACGGGGTGTTCGCGGCCGCAGCCGAGCGCTCGCTCGACGAGACCGCGCTCGAGCGGCTGGCGGTCACCGACACGATCCCGGTCGAGCGGCTCGATCCCGGGTTCGTGCGGCGGCGGGTCGACGTGCTCGACTGTGCACCGCTGCTCGCAGAAGCGATCGCGCGCCTGCACGCCGAGCAGTCGCTCGTCGAGCTGAGCGGCTAGAATCCCTCCGCGGCGGGCCGCGTATATCCGGTCGTGCGACGTGCGACGCTCGAATCGATCTGCGTGCGCTTCTCGTTGATGGCGGCCTTGGTGGTCGGGGGAATCCCCGCTGCCGAGGCCGCTGGCCTTCAGCCGTCGGAACCGGCAAAGCCGGGCCGCGCGGAGGACCGAAGGTCCGAGCACGGCCGAAGTGCCGACGGCGAAGGATGGTTGGAGCATGAGCTCGGGGAGTTCTACCCGCTGAGCGAGGTCGACGAAGCGATCGTGCACGAGGCCAGCGCGGCGGTCGTGCGGTTCCCGAGCGCGACCGGCTTCATCGTCGATCCCGACGGGCTGATCTTGACCAACCACCACGTGTACGAGAGCTTCGGCAAGCGTGGGACCGTGTGGCGGCGGTGGGTCGGCGACGGGACCGAAGAGGCGCTGAAGATCGAGCTGGTCAGCAAGGACGCGAAGCACGACGTCGCGCTCTACCGGGTGATCGGCGAGCACGGTCCGCTGCCCTTCATCGAGCTGCGCGAGACCGCGGTGAAGCCCGGGGAGCGCGTGTTCGTGCTCGGACATCCGAGCGGCGATCCGCTGCGCGCGTCGTTTGGCAAGGTGCTGGCCGACGGGCTCACGATCGGCGGACGGCCGTCGATCGAGTACAGCGCACAGACCTGGTGGGGCTCGTCGGGATCCCCAGTGCTCGACTCGCGCGGGCGTGCGGTCGCTATCCACTGGGGCTGGGACTCGACCGGCATCTCCAACGGACGCCTGACCGGCGTCCCGGCCACGCTGCTGCTGGGGCTGCACGGGTTCGAGGCGCTGGGGTCCGATGACGACGTGAACCGCTGCGACGCCGGTTGGTCGCTGAGCGCGAAGCTGATCGACGCGCGCGTCAAACAAAGCGCTGGCGGTCGCTGGCTCGATCGCGTCGAGCTGCGCACGGCTCATGACGATCGCCGCTGCGTGGCCGCGATCGACTCGGTGACCTTTCGGCTGCACCCGAGCTTCGCCAACCCGGTCGTGCGCACCGACGGCGACGAGGCGCTGACCATCCACTCGTGGGGGTTCTTCGACGCGACCGTCGAGGTCGAGCTCGACGATGGGCGCGAGATCAGCTTCGTCGATCGCGTGGCCTGGAAGTGACGCTCAACGTGCGGTGCTCGAGAACGACGCGAGCAAGCCCGTCGCCGTGCGCAGGTACTCGCGGGCCCGCTCGCGCCAGCGCTCGCCCGCGTCGGCGTGCGTGTCGTCGTCGAGGTGCCACACGGCGATCGCCGCCCGGATCAGCGCATGCTGGCTCTGATAGAACGGGATCAGCTCGACCGGCGCTCGATCCCCCGTGTGCGTCGCGTAGTCGGCCAGCAAGCGATCGCCGATCCAGGCCGCGCCGAGTCGTCGACACTCGAGCGCGAGGAAGGCCAGCTCCGAGATCGGGTCGAGCGTGCGCAGCTGCCTGGAGAACTCGAGGCAGTCGATGATCACCGGCGCTTGCTCGAGGCACACGTGCTCGGGCCGCAGATCGCCGTGGCCATCCACGACCCGAGCCGCGCGCTGCTCGAGCAACGCGCCGTGGCGGGCGAGCCACTCCTGCTGCCCGGCATAGACGGCGTCGATCTCGGCGCTGTCCAGCCCGTAGCGAGGCTGCGCCAGCGAGGCGCGCTTGCTCGCGATGTCGGCGGCGATCACCTCGCGATAGCTCGCGCCGTCGAGCGCGATCGGCTGCGCGCCGAGAAAGAATTGCGCGAGCGTGCCGGCCACTCGGTCGACGTCGTCTTCGCTCACGGCTCCGTGCTCGATCGCGACGTCGAGCATGCGATCCCCCGGCAGTCGCCGCATCTTCACCAGCCAGTCGATCGGCTCGCCCTCGCCTCCGACCTGTAGTTGATCGGCGGCGCGGACGACCGGCACGACCGCGAGATAGACCGAGCGCGCGAGCCGACGGTTGAGCCGCAGCTCGATCGCGCAGGCCCGATGTCGCGCCGCGATCGTGCTGTGATCGAACAACGCCGTGCGAATCGGCTTCTTCAGCTTGTAGGCGTGCAGATCGGTCAAGAACACCCAGGACATGTGGGTCTCGATCGCGTCCACGCACGCGACCGCCTCGCCGTAGCTCTGCGGTCGCAGCAGCCCTGCGACCAGCTCGGCCAAGCGCTCGCGTCCGTCCGGCGTGAGGTAGGGATGAGCTTGGTCGCGCAAGCCGACGACGAGCTCCTGCACGCGCCGCGCCACGCCTGCAGGACGGTGCACGCGCCGACGTACTGGCACACGCGGCAGCGAGCGAGCTAAGGTCACTTCGTGCAGAGGCAGCGATGACCAGCTTCGATGAGGCCGAGTACCTGTCCGCCGTCCAGTCGGGTGACTTCAGCAAGTTGCTCGAGCCGCAGCGACGCCTGCTCGCCATGCTGCGCGCCAACCCGGCCTTGCAGGCCGGCAATCCCAGCGAGGTGCTGGGCGTGGTCACCGAAGCGGCCGCACGCATGATCGAGGTCGAGCGCGTCGGCTTGTGGCGCTTCGACGAGAGCCGCAAGCACCTCGTGTGCCTCGACCTCTACATTCAGAGCGAGAATCGCCACGAGCGGGGTGCGATCGTCCCTTACCAGACGGCGCCGGCCTACTTCGCCGCGATCGAGACCGGTCAAGTCCTGGCCGCCGAGGACGCCTACCGCGATCGACGAACCAGCGAGCTCGGCGACGCGTACCTGCCCAACAACCGCGTGGGAGCGATGCTCGACACGCCGGTGCTGATCGACGGGCGCCTGGCCGGCGTGCTCTGTCACGAGCACATCGGCGGAGCGCGACGGTGGCTGGCGTGGGAGCGAACGCTCGCCGCTTCGCTGTCCGACTGCGCGGGGCTGATCCTCGCCGACGTCGGCGAGGGCTGGACGCCGGGCAATTAGGAGGTCTGAGTCAATGGACGCTCTCGGGCGCGTGGTCGTGGTGCTGATCGACGAAGCACAGCAGCTCGTCGAGATCCGGCGCGTCGAACTCATGCACCCACGTCCACGAGATCGCGGCGAAGCGCGGGCCGTCGAGCAGCGGATCCGGGGTCATCAGGATCGACGCGTTCGGCCGCATCGCAATCACCTCGCGTAGCGTGTCGAGCTCGGCCTCGCAGTCGGCCGGGCAGTTGTGCACGAGGATCACCCAGCCATGCTCGAGGTTGTGCACCCAGTTGCCGCGCGCGACCGCGTCGACGTGCTCGCCCTTGGTCTCCCAGCTCGGATAGTGATCGCCGGAGTGCGGCGGGTTGTTGATCCACTCGATCTCGCTGCCCTCCGGGACGTGAACGGCCCCCTCGCTGCAAAAGCCCTCGCCGATGAGCTCGGCGCAGCCGGCGGCCTCGCTGGTCTCGAAGGGCTCGCACGCCGGATCGCCATCACCGTCGCCGTCGCCGGTCTCGGGCTCATCGCCGTCGCCATCGCCGGTCTCCGGTCCGTCGCCATCGCCATCGCCGTCGCCGGTCTCGGGCCCATCGCCGTCGCCATCACCGTCACCGCTCGACTCCTCCATCTCCCCCTCCTCGTCGACGCCCGAGGCGCCAGTGCAGGAAGCGAGCAGGAAGGCGAGCGTGGTGAGCAGTGAGGCGTAGGTGATGCGCATGGGCGCGAGGATAGCACTCACCGCTGCGGTCGCGCGGCCTCGCGGATCAGCGCTCCACGTGCGTCGCTCATCACCAGGATCGCGAAGCGCTCGACATGATCGAGCTCGTTGGTCGACAGCGACGCGTAGTCGAACGCGCCGCGCAGATCGGTGTAACCGTCCTTGTAGAAGTCGACGCCGCCGCCGTGCTTGCGCGCGTAGACCTTCACATAGGCACGCGCCAGCGCGCGCCCGCTCGAGCGCTCGTGCACGCGCAGCTGCCCGTACTGCTCGATCACTCGCACCGCGAGATCGTTCGCGTAGTTGGCCTTGGACCGCCGCACGCCGCCGGCCACGATCTCGATGATGGAGTTGGCGCTGCGCAGCTGCTCGGGCAGCCGGATGCGCGTCGGGCTCGCGCTCAAGCCCAGTGGCACGCTGATGTTGGGCTCGACGATCGCAAAGCGATCGGACTGATCCTGCATGAACGGCTGGCGCGAGAACAGAAGCTCGATGTCCATTAGATAGAAGCTCAGCTCGCAGCTGCTGAGGTTCTGGTAGCTGATCACCAGCGTGTCGCCCTCGACCTCGAAGTCGAAGCTGGCCTCGGTCGCGGCCAGGCGCGCCTGCTGCTGCTGGCGATCGTCGGCGTCGACCACCGTCGCGGCCGCGCCTTCGGCCTCGTCGAGCACCGCGAGCAGGTTGGCGAAGCGCTTGCGCCAGCGCGGCACGCCGTGCTCGCGGTGACGCTCGGCCAGCTGCCGCGCAGTCGCGAGATCGTCGCGGTAGAGCGCGACGTAGGCCTGCAGGTAGTCCCACTGCAAGCGGCCGGTCACGCGCTCGGGCGTCACGCGGTCGAGCAGCGCCAGGGCCTCGCGCGTGCGGTCCTGCAGCAGCGCGTAGTAGGCCGCGACCACCAGCTGATCGTCGCTCGGTCGCGCGCAGTAGGTCAGCGTCTGCAAGAACCCGCGATACTGCTGCTCGAGCGCCGAGTTGAGGATCTTGCGGCGGTGGCCGAGCTGGTGCGTGCGCGCGTTGACCAGCGGCGCGTACTCGAGGTGCTGATACCAGCGCCGCTCGACCGGCTGCGTGCGCACGAGCGCCGACTCGAGCGCAAGCCCGCAGCCGCGCACGAAGCCCTCTTGCTGGCGCAGGTACTCGCCGAGCGCGAGCGCATCGTGGTGGTGGAGCGCGTACGACCACAGCACGTCGCTGTAGACGTGACGCCGACGCAGCAGCGCCAGCGTGGCCTCGAACAGCTCGCGCTCGCGCATGCGCCAGGCGATCCGATCGAGCGCGAGCCGATCGATGTTGTTGGCCTCCAGGAACGCGAGCAGCTCGGCGTCGGTGCCCTGCTGCGAGACGTGACTCCACGACTCGGTGTCGACGCTGCGCAGGCGGGTCACGACCTCGAGCGTGGTCGGCTCGGCGAAGGCGACCAACGCCTCGCGCTTGGCCACATGCACGGGGAAGTGCTCGAAGCGACCCGGGGCCGGGAAGTAGAACGCGTACTCGATCGCATGAGTCCCGCGCGGCGGCAGGTGGACGTGGAGGTCGCGGGTCTCGAAGCCGTTTGCGACCGGGACCGCGCCGCGGGGGATCTGCACGAGCAAGTCGAGCTTGTGCGCCGACGAGCTCGGGTTAGTCAGCACCACCTGGCACACGTAGACGGTGTGCACGAGTAGCTCGCCGCTGACGTACTTGTCATGCCGCTCGTTGTCCTCGTAGCGGTAGCGGTCGTCGGCGCGGAAGTAATTTTGGCTGACCAACACGCCGATGCGCTGCTCGCTGGGCGCGACCGCGGCGAGCTGCTGGTGAAACACGATCATCGGCGTGCGGGCGCGCAGCGTGGCCTGGGCGTCGAGCCGACGCTCGGGCGCGGTCGCGTCGAAGGGCAGATCGAGGACCGCGAGCGCGCAGAGCATCTCGGCGAAGCACGAGCTCGCGATCACGAACTGCCCGGACAAGAACGGGCCGACGCTGCCGGCCGCGACGTACCCGGCGAAGTCGCGCCAGAACGCGTTGACGCCGATCAGCTCGGGGCCCTGCTCGGCGATCAAGCGCCGGTAGTAATTGTTCTCGGCCCACTCTTCGGTCTTGTCGAGCGCCTGGAAGAAGCGCCGGACCTCGTCGCGCGCCGCCAGGTCGCCACGCGAGATGTCGTCGTCGACGCTGAGCTCCTCGGCCTCCATGAGCTTGGCTTCCTCGCGCGGGGCGGAGCGCTTGCGGGATACCATCGCTGCGCGTGCGGGCGCGGCCGGTCGCGGTGCAGGAGCGGCCGCAGGCGCGGGCGGAGGCGCGAAGCCGCCGGGAGCGGGCGGCGGAGGTGGGCCACCGAAGCCACCGCCACCACGGGTGCCCACGCCACGCTCGCGCTCGGTCGCGGGCTCGAACATGATCGTCTTCTCGCTCGCCAGCGCGCTGCCCTTGAGCGCCGTATCGAAGGCCGCGTTGTCGACCTCGACCTCGGGTGGGAGCAGGTCGAAGCGATCGCCGATGTGCCGCGCCGCGACGCCGCGCTCGCCGGCCATCCGCTCGGCGAGCAGGATCCGCTCGAGCGTGTTGAGCCGCCCGTACGCCCACGGCTCGAGGTAGCCGTCCAGCGGCGCACCGAGCAGGTAGTGATCCATGAAGGTCGGGTCGCGCTTGTTGGCCAGATACGGCTGCACGATCGCGGCGAAGAACTCGGGATCCTTGCGCGCGAGGAACAGGTGCAGCTCGTGGCACGCGTACTTGCTGTAGCGCTCGCGCTTTTGCTCGGGCGTCAGCGTGGGCCAGCGCGTGACGAACTCGAACTCGCGCAGGTGAGCGTCGCCCGACAAGGTCAGCAGCAGCGCGTGCGCCTTGCCGAGGCTGTCGACCGCCTCGAGCTTGGCCGTGCGCACGTCGTCGATCACCAGCTCGTCGTCGGGCGCCAAGCAGGCCCGTTGCTTGCGCAGCACGAAGTGCCCGGCCGGATCGAGCGCGTCGAGCAAGCGACGATCACGAGGCGCGAGCTCGGACTCCGGCAGCGCGAGCTCGGCCGCGGCCTGCGAGATCGCATCGACTGCCACCACCCGCAGCAGCGTCGCGTCGCCGAGCTGCTCGCGCGGCACCGTCACGCGGCCGTGCTCGTCGGGCCTGAGGTTCAAGACCACGCACGCGGGCGCGGGCAAGAAGTCGAGGTTGCTCGAGGTCGCGGCCATCGCCTGCGACTGCGGCCCGGCCGAAGCGCTCAGGTACATGTCCGGTGAAGGCTCGTCGGCCGCGGCGTAGGCCGAGCCCGCCGCCGCGACGGCGAGGCCGGTCGAGGTGGTGCGCAGCGCCCAGGGATTCAGCAACAGACCCGGACGCTCGAGCATGTTGCCGGGGAACACCTCGGCGCGCTTGCGATCGAGGATGTAGCGGTACTCGTCGCCGATGTCGCGACCCGAGAGATAGTGCGAGCGCGCCGGCCCGACCGCGGGCAGCAGCTCGGGACTGCGCAGGCGCGCGTGATCGAGGGCCGCACGCGCGTCGCGATCGGGCACGAAGCGCGACGCGAACACGTGCACGCGCGTCGACTTGCTGAGGCCGCCGATGCTGATCTGCAGGCCCTGATCGTCGAGCTCGAGCCCGCAGATCCGCAGCACGTCGGCGCGGGTGAGCGCGAGCTGCCGACGCGCGCTGATCGACCAGCCGCGCACGACGTCGTCGTTGCCCACGCGGATCTCCGCGCTCTGCCCATCGAGCTTGTAGGTCAGCAGGTAGTGGCCCGGCTCGAGCCCACGCACGTGCATGCCGTCGGCGGCGAGCTCGAGCGCGTCGTCGCAGACCCGCCGAAAGCCGCTCCCGCGGCGCTCCAGCAGCGAGACCGTCTCGGCGATCGTGGCCCCGCGCGGCCGCGGCAGCGCCAGCTCGCGACCGACGGTCGTGTGGATCTGCGCAGGCAAGCGAAAGTCCGCGCGCAGC
>DATLLB010000383.1:0-2997 GCA_035538075.1 Enhygromyxa sp. | reverse complement strand
GTGCAGGCGAGGCACACGAACGCGAAGGCAATCGAGTAACGGCGCACGGATCAACTCATAGCGGTTCGAGCGAGCGCCTGGCAACCAGGTGGTTTTGCGCCGTGGGCAGACGCCGCTCCGCGCTCGGAGGTACCCTCGTTGCTCGTGGGCATCACCGAACAGCTCTTTCAGCTCGGGCAGGCGGCGCGGCGGCTCAACGACGGCAGCGATCGGCTCGATCGTTCTCTGGCCGAGATCGATCGCGCGCTGGGTCGCCTGATGCTGGGCTTCGAGCATCAGCTCACGCGCCCGATCGCCGAGGTCGTGCATCACGATCGCGACGGCAAGCGCATCATCGAGGTCAGCTACCTCGGCTACATGCGCTTCGCCGGATCCGACGAGCGCGCGGACGTTCGGCGGCCGGGCGCCGGCTTTCATCTCGGGGTCCGGACCGTGAAGGTGTTCGAGGGTCGGCGGCCGCCGGAGGGCGAGCCGCTCCCTCGCGTGACGCCGCTGCTCGAGGCGCCGCGGGCCGTTCGTCACGCGGCCGTCGATCACCTCGCCGAGCTGGTCGGCGGGCTCGCGGCGCAGGTCGACGAGATGGTCGAGCACATCGAGCGACGCGAGGCGATCGCGGAGACGATCCTCGCCACGTTCGGCGAGCCCAAGCCGTGATCAGGTGAACACGAACAGGCCGAGCAGGATCCACGCGCCGCCGGCCAGCATCCACAGGACCGTGTAGCCGACGATGTCGCGCGCACGCACGCCGGTCACGGCCAGCAGCGGCAGCGCCCAAAACGGCTGCAGCATGTTGGTCCACTGATCGCCGTAGGCGACCGCCATCAAGGCCGCGCCGGGCTCAACCCCGGTCACGCGCGCGGCCTCCATCACGATCGGTCCTTGCACGGCCCACTGACCGCCGCCCGAGGGCACGAACAGGTTGAGCAGCCCAGCGGTGAGGAAGGTCAGCGGGGCGAGCAGCTCGGCGCCGACCGAGCTGACCACGGTCGTCAGTCGAGCGGCGAGGCCCGACGCGGTCATCAACGCCATGATCCCGGCGTAGAGCGGGAACTGCAGGACGATGCCCAGGCACGCCTGCATGCCCTTGCTGCACGCGTCGAGGAAGCGATGCGGCCGACCGTGCAGCAGCAGCGCGAGCACCCACAGCGCCAGGTTCATCGTGTCGACGTCGAGGTTGCCGAGCCCGTGCCGGGTCAGCTGCAGCACCAGCGCGGCGAACAGCGGGAAGCCCAGCGCATAGGTGACCACGGTCGAGCGCTCGATCCGTTCGAGCGCGTCGGCGGGCGGGGGCTCCCACAGCTCTGCCTCGCTCGGCGTGTTGGCGATCGCGTCGGCCTGCGCCTGCGGGGCCGGGTCGGCGCCGTCGCGCGGAGTCAGGGCCCAGAACAGCAGCGGCCCGAGCACCAACAGGCCGCCGGTGATGAACAGGTTGAGCGGGCTGAACAAGCTCTGCGCGAGCGGGATCGTGCCGATCTGCTGCGCGAGCGGCTGGCCCAGCACCTCGACCATGTCCTTCTCGGTGGTGGCCTTGAGCGGCGCGGTGCCGGACAGGCCGCCGTGCCACGTCATCAAGCCCGCGTACGCGGCCGCGCAGACGATCGGGTAGTGGAGCTGCCAACCACGCAGCTTGGCTTGCCGGCCGCCTTCGCGGGCGAGGATCGCCGCGCCGATCAAGCTCAGCGACCAGCTCAGCAGCGAGAGCCCGATCGAGACCAGCGCGGTGATCAACACCAGCGCGCGCGGACTCGGGGCCAGGCGCGCGAGCTTGGCGAGGCCGCGGCGGATCACCGGTGCCTCGGCCAGCGCCGTGCCGAGCACCAGCATCAGGATCATCTGCATCGCGAAGCCGAGCAGCTTCCACAGCCCGTTGCCCGACCACACCTCGAGGGCCGTGCTCATGCGCGCGAGCAGGCCCTGCGGTGGCGCGCCGCTCGGGTTGGGCCAGTCGCCCGCGAGCACGGCGAGCAGCAGGACCGCGAGCGAGAGCCCGACCGCGAGCACGAACGGATCGGGGGTCACGCGGCCGAAGCCGCGCCGGAACGCGATGCCCAAGCGCGCGAGGGGGCCCATGGCGCCGAGCGTGCCGCTCAGTTGCTGGGTTGTCGAGGGTGGAGCGCAGCCGCGAGCAGCGGCCGGAGATCGTCGCTGACCAACGCGAGCTGATCGAGCTCGGCGGCGCCGACCCAGCGTCGCTCGAGCGTGCGCCGGGGTAGCTCCGCGAAGTCACCCCCGTGACCACAAAAGTAGGTCACGCGCTTGCGGTGGCCGACGTCGTACTCGAGCGCGCCGATCGGCTCGGGGTCGAGCTCGAGCTCGCCGACGACTCCGGCCTCTTCTCGCAGCTCGCGGGCGGCGGCTTCGAGCGCGAGCTCATCGAACTCGATGCCGCCCTTGGGCAGCTCGTAGCCGTGCGCGCGTATGCGAATCAGCAGCAGCTCGGGCCCACTCGCGCCGTCGCGGACCAGCGCCGCGCCAGCGCAGCGCTCACTCGGCACGTCGGGGACGTCGAGCTGCAGCGCGCCGATCAGCCCGCGCGTGCGGGCCTGCTCGAGGAACCACACGGTCGGCGCGTTGCGTCGCCAGCCACCCGGCGCGTCGATGCGATCGGCGACCATGAACATGCAGAGCAAGCGCAGATCGACGGCGGCGGCGAGCCGGCGCCAGGCCTTGTCCGACGGCGCCTGCCCGCGCGCGTGCGACTGAAACCACGGCAGGTTGCAGTCGTGGCGCTCGACCAGCGCGAGTAGCTGCGCGTCCGTGATCCCGCAGGCCGTGAGCACGTCGAGCGAGGCCTCGGGCCGCGCGGTGCCGGTGGTCTTGCCGATGTCGTGCACGCGGCCGAGATCCTCGAGCAACTCGAGCTGCGCGGCGGTGCAGCCGTTTTGCTCGCCGAGTCGACGGGCCATGCTCGCGACCGCCTCGGAGTGGGCGAGCGCGTCGCTGGCCAGGTGGCGACGCGGGTTGAGGCTGACCTGGGCGAGCGCGGCGTGGCGACGG
>DATLLB010000382.1:0-3294 GCA_035538075.1 Enhygromyxa sp. | reverse complement strand
GCGGTCGCGGCTTGGATCGAGCAGCTGGCGGCCAGCCCCACGCGCCTGGCCGACGCGCGCGCGCGAGCGTTCGCGGACGCGCGCGCCGAGCTGTTGATCCAGGAGTGGCTGCGCGCGCGTCAGCATCACTTCGGCCGCGTGCTGCGGCAGCTGTGCGGCGGCCTCGGGCTGCAGGCGCTGGCCAGCACGTTGCTGCTCGGGCTCGGCGGCTGGCTGGTGATCCAGCGGCAGCTGACGCTCGGCCAGCTGGTCGCGGCCGAGCTGGTGGTCACCGCGATCGGGGTCGGGCTCGGCAAGCTCGGCGACGCGCTCGCGCAGACCGACCAGCTCCAGCACCTCGAGCACCCGCGCGGAGTCGCTGGGGATCGGCCGTGGATCGAGGTTGTCACGCAGCGTGCCGCAAAACAGCTCGACATCGCGGACCAGCGCCACCTCGGCGCGCACGGCCTCGAGGTCGAGGCTGCGCAGCGACCAACCGTCGAGCCGCACGTCGAGCTCGCCGATGGCGACGCGCTCGACGTGCGACCGAGCAGGCCGAGCTTCTCCCCGCGGGCGAGCGCGAGCACCAAGCTCGCGTCGTCACGCTGCCGGACCAGCACCTCGATCGCGCCGCCGCGCGCCGGCAGCTCGCCGCCGCTGCGCTCGAGCGGCTGATCGACCACCTTGCCGAGCTTGGCCGCGGCCGCGCTCGCGTCATAGAAGGTCTCGAGGTGCTTGCCGAGCTTGCCGAGCCCGACCCCGATCGCGGTGACCACCAGCTCGGCCGCGACCAGCTGCCCGAGCGTCAGCTGCCGCTGGATCACGAGCCAGCCGCCGAGCCCGAGCAGCAGCGTGCTGGCCAGCGCCTGCAGCCCGAGGCCGCCGCACAGCTGCCGAAGCACGCGGCCAAAGTGATGCTGACGCGCGCGCAGCCACTCCTGGATCAGCAGCTCGGCGCGCGCGTCCGCGAACGCTCGCGCGCGCGCGTCGGCTAGGCGCGTGGGGCTGGCCGCCAGCTGCTCGATCCAGGCCGCGACCGCGTACTTGCGAGTCGACTCTTTGACCGCGGTCGTGACCGCCCCGCGTCCGACCACGAACACGACCGTGACCACGCCGAGCACCAGCAGCAGATCGAAGGCCAACAGCAGCGGGTGATAGAAGGCCAGCAGCGCCATGCCGACGACCAGCTGCAGCAGCAGCGCGAGCCCGTCGATCAGCAGCGAGGCGCCGGCCTTCTGCAGAGTGACCACGTCGAACAGCCGGTTGGGCAGCTCGGGCGCGTGCATCGAGCGGCGCGCTCGATCGGCGAGCCGAGGCATGCGGCGGGCGAAGTCGGCGGCCGTACGCACGAACAGCCGCTGCTGAATGGCCTCGACCACCAGCGCCTGCAGCACGCGTAGCCCGGCCACGAACGCGAGCGCGAGCGCGAGCAGCAAGCTCGCGATCACGACCGGCTGCAGGACCGAGCCGAACGCGACGGTGTTGACGAGGGCCTGCACGGCGACCGGCACCGCGAGCGTCAGCCCGCCGACCGCCAGCGCGTAGACCAGCACGACCCCGAGATCCTCGCGCTCGAGCTTGGCCAGCGCGAACAGCCGCCGCACCGGACCGAGCGCGGACGTGGGGCTGTGCAGGCTCGCGAGCGGCAGCAACGGCTCGGCCCGCAGCCATCGCTGCTCGCTCGCGCCGCCGAGCTCGAGGTCCAACCAGGTCTGCAGCTCGGCCGCGGACATCGAGCGTCGGCGCTCGCCGTCTTCGTCGAGTAGGACCAGCTCGAGCTTGCTCGCCCGCCGTCCGAGCACCAGCACCCAGCAGCCGCCGCCGGGCCCGGGCGTCCACGTCAACGCCCGGCCAGCGAGCTCGCGCAGCGGGCCGAGCTCGCGTGCGCTCGAGACCAACAACCGCACGCGCCGGGCCGCCAACGCGAGGCTGCGCAGCGCGTCACCCTGGCCCTGGGCGATGCCGTCGGCGGCGGCCCGCCATGCCTGCGCGGGCTCGAGCGACACGCCGCAGCCCTCGGCCAGCAGCTCGAGCGCGCGGGTCAACGGCGCGGCTGGCCACGCGCCGAAGTCGTCCGAGGTCACGGCTTCGCCAGCGGTCTGCATCGCTCTGCCCGGGTAGGTGTAGCCACGGTTGAGCTTTGAACAAATAGAAAGTTTATCACGGTTGATTAGAAAAAAATTAATGTGCAGACTGTTCGAAGACACCATGCAGTGGGTCAACTACCACCACCTGTTGTACTTCTGGATGGTCGCCAAGGAGGGCAGCATCGCCGACGCGGCCAAGCGTCTGCGGCTGTCGCAGCCGACCATCAGCACGCAAATTCGCATGCTCGAGGAGGTCTTGGAGGTCGAGTTGTTCGATCGCTCGGGTCGACGGCTGGTCTTGACCGAGGCCGGTCGCGTCGCGCTTCGCTACGCTGAAGAAATTTTCAGCCTCGGCCGCGAGATGGTCGACGTGCTGCACGACCGCCCGACCGGCCGCCCGCTGCAGATGACCGTGGGCGTGACCTACGTGGTGCCCAAGCTGATCGCCTATCGCCTGCTGGTGCCCGCGCTCGGTCTGCCCGGCGGCCTGCATGTGGTCTGCCGCGAGGATCGCTTCGACAACCTGCTCGCGCAGCTGGCCCGGCACGAGCTCGATCTCGTGCTCTCCGACGTGCCGATCGGCCCCGAGATCTCGGTCAAGGCCTTCAACCACCTGCTCGGCTCCTGCGGCATCTCGTTCTTCGGCACGCCTGCGCTCGCTCGCAAGTATCGGCGCGGGTTCCCGAAGTCGCTCGACCGCGCGCCGTTCCTGCTGCCGATGCCGGGCAGCTCGGTCCGACGCGAGCTCGATCGCTGGTTCGACCAGCTCGATCTGCGCCCGGAGATCGTCGGGCAGTTCGACGACAGCGCGCTGCTCAAGGTGTTCGGCCAGTCGGGCGTGGGCGTGTTCGCGGGGCCCTCGGCGATCGAGGAGGAGATCACACGCGAGTACGACGTCCAGGTGGTCGGCCGCGCCGAAGACATTCAGGAGCGCTTCTACGCGATCACGGTCGAGCGCCGGCTCAAGCACCCGGGCGTCGTCGCGATCTCGCACTCGGCCAAGACCACTCTGTTTGGCTAATCTTGATAGCGGGACCGTAGCCGGTCCCGCTCCCCGCCGTGGCAAAGCCACGTCGGGGACCCCTCACCCCTGCTCGGCCCTTGCGGGCCGTAGGAACCGTTCGCGAGTGCCGCTGTCGAGGGCGGCCGATGCAACCCTCGCGCGTGCGTCCCTGCCTTGCGACCGGCGTCCGAACAATCAGCTTCGGCGCCGGTTTTTGTTTGCTGG